>DATKFF010000123.1:0-17450 GCA_035511595.1 Solirubrobacteraceae bacterium
CGAGCAGCGGCTCACGCGAATTGCTCGCGGCCTCGGCGTGGGTACGGACCAGATCGTCTGGAGCAAGCGCGACGCTCATGCAGGGGGAGGCTATCGCCGCCGCAACCGCGGCGATCTGATCCAACGTATGGCGCAAACAGCGTTCTTGCGGCAGCTAACCTCGATCTGGAGCAATGCCCGAGTTACCCGAGGTTGAGATCACGGCGCGGTTGCTGGACGCCGCGCTCTCCGGGGCGCAGATCGAGTCGGCGCTGGCGCCCGGCGTGAACGCGCTGAAGACCTTCGATCCGCCGTTGTCGGCGGTCGAGGGACAGCGCTTCCTGTGGGTGCGGCGGCGGGGCAAGCTGTTCGTGCTGGAGCTCGATGGCGGCCTGGCCCTGGTCATCCACCTGATGTCCGCCGGGCGGCTGCAGATCTTCGACTCACGGGCGTCGCTGCGTGACCGCACCTCGCGGCTGCTGGTGCGACTGACGGACGGCCGCGAGTTGCGTCTGCGGGAGTTCGGCACGCGCCAGCGCGCGTGGGTGAAGCTGCTGCGGACCGCGGAGGTCGACGAGGACGAGACGATCGCCGCGCTGGGGCCGGAGGCCTGGCCGGAGCCCCCACCGCTGGAGGAGCTCCTCGATGAGCCCCGCCCGCTCTACGCGCTGCTTCGCGACCAGCAGGTGATCGCCGGGATCGGTCGCTCATGGGTCGACGAAATCCTGCACACGGCGAAGCTCTCGCCGTTCAAGCGTGGCTCGGACCTCGACCCGGACGAGGCAGCGCGCCTGCGGGACGCGATCCGGTCCCGGCTCGGCGATGCGATCTCCCACTACGAAGAGGTGCTGTCGCTCCCGATTCCGGACAAGCTGCCGATGCCGCTCACCGTCCACCGCCGCAACGGCGAGCCGTGCCCGCGCTGCGGCGATCAGCTCGAGGCGGTCTTCTACGAGGACTACGTGATGTGTTACTGCCCCGCCTGTCAGACCGAGGGCAAGGTGCTCAAGGACCGGCGGCTGTCGCGGCTCTTGAAGTAGGGTCCCGATCCAGATGGCCCTCAAGACCGGCGACGCCGCCCCCGACTTCACGCTCAAAGACCAGCATGGCGACGACGTCTCGCTGTCCGGTCTGCGTGGCAAGACCGTCGTCCTCTATTTCTATCCGAAGGCGGATACCCCAGGCTGCACGGCGCAGGCGTGCGGGGTGCGCGACCACCGACCCGAATATGACCAGGCCGGCGCGGTCGTGCTGGGGGTCTCACCGGACCCGGTCAAGAAGATCCTCAAGTTCGACGACAAGTACGGACTTGGGTTCCCGCTGCTGGCCGACGAGGACCACGCGGTCGCCGAGGCCTACGGCGTCTGGGTCGAGAAGTCGATGTACGGCCGCAAGTACATGGGCAACGAGCGCACCACGTTCGTGATCTCCCCCGACGGGACGATCAAGGACGTGTTCAGAAGCGTGAAGCCCGCCGAGCACGACGACCTCGTGCTGGGCGCGCTGTAGGCGTACCTGCAGCCCGGCGCCCGACGGTCTACTGCAGACCCTCGCGCGCCTCGCGCACGAGCGTGACGGCCTCGGGGAAGATGTGGGCCATCACGGTGCGCAACTGCTCGGCCTGCTGCTCGGTGGTCCCCTGGATGTTGACCCGCTGCATCGCCGCGACCGTCAGGTCGACCGCGAGCTTGATCGCGTTGTCCGCCCAAGCGAGCCGCTGAGCTCCCTGCATCTGCTCGGCGAACTCGCCGAGCCGCCGCTGCAGATCGTCTGGATCTCCGAACAGGTTTCCGAAGCCGCTTCCTTCCATGTGATCAATGGTAGCCACCCCGGGTCCTCGGTCAAACGCGCCGGGCCAGCACGGCGATCGTTCCGCCGCGGCCGGCCAACCCGGCCAACAGTTCCAGGGCGGCGGCAACGGGCGCCAGCGGCACCGCGGCGAGCGTGATCGCAAGATCGGGCGAGCGCGCCGGCGCGTTTCGCTTCAGCAGGTTGTAGAGGTAGGACGGCGCGTGCGTGACGCGACTCACGAGCGACTGCCACATCCCGTAGGGGTTGTGCTCGAGCAGCAGGTGGCGGGTCCCCAGCACCTCGAACCCGCACGCGGCGAGGAGCTCGTGCAACCCGCGTGCGGTGAAGTGGGTCCTGTGGCGGGGCAGGTCGAGGTGGTACCAGCGCTCACCCGCGAGGCGCGCCTGGAGGCTCTCGAGGTTCGGGACCCCGACGAGCACGCCGCCGCCGGGCCGTAGCCACTCCCTGATTCGAGCCAGCGGCGGCCCGGGATTCTCGAGGTGCTCGAGCACGTGCCAGACCGTCGCCACGTCGAACGAGGACGGCTCGAGGTGCGCGTTCTCGATGCTCGCGCGCGTGACCGGTGCGCCGGTCGCGCGCGCGGCCGCCACCCCGCGCGCCGAGGGTTCGATCCCGGACGCGTCGTAGCCCGCGGCCAGCGCGGCAGCCACGAACCGTCCGCGCCCGGCGCCCGCATCGAGCAGCCTGGCCGGCGGCGGCGCGAGCGATCGGACCAGCGACAGCCGCTGGCGGTCGAACACGCCGAGCGCCGGTCTCACCAGCCGGTGCAACCGCGGGGCGCCCGCTCTGTAGGCGCCCGCGTCGTGGAGTCCATTTGGGAGCGGGCCGAGCGTGAGCGCAGATCCGCAGCGCTGACACCGCGCCAGCTCGAATCTTTCGGCCCCCAGCAGGGGCTCCGATGAGACTGCGGATCGCCAGCTGACCAGAGGCCCGCCGCACGCCGGGCAAGCAGCGGGTGTCTGCACCGGGGTGACCGTACACTGCCAAGCGGTGATCGGATGACGGCAATGGACAGGGTCTCCCAGGAAGCGCGGCTGCGACCGCGAGTTGGCTTGATCTCGGCGCTCGGCGGAGTGATGCTGTTCGCCGCCGCCGCGCTACAGGCGACCGGGCCGCAGCCGAAGGTCAACGAGGTCACGGTGCAGCTGCTCGTGACCAGCAGGCGCGGGGCGCTGGAGGTGATCGGCGCGCTGATCAATGGCCTCGGGCTGCTGGGGCTGGCCGCCACGCTGGCATTCCTGTTCACGGCCGCCAGGGCGCGCAAGCCCGAGCTCTCGAACGCCACGCTGATCACCGCGGTCGTTGGCGGCGTGCTCGCCGCGGTCGGGGGGCTGGCGTACGGGATCGTGATCACGATCAAGGCGCACGAGTTCGCCACCCACGGCGCGCAGACCTATCCGCAGGCCAATGCGCTGCTCGGCTCGCCGGCGGTCGCGATCCTCCAGTACGCGGGCCTGCTCGGCTCGCTGCTGGTCGCAATTGCGTTCGTGCTCGTGTCGTTGAACGCGATGCGCGTCGGTCTCTTGACGAAGTTCGTCGGCTACCTCGGGATGGCGGCCGCAGCGGCGTCGCTGCTGCTGATCGGAAGCGCGCCGGCGCTGCTGATCGAGGTCTTCTGGCTGCTCGCGGTCGCCTACCTCCTGAGCGGCCGGTGGCCTAACGGCGATCCGCCGGCCTGGCGGACCGGGCAGGCCGAGCCGTGGCCCTCGGGCGCTGAGCTGCGCGCGCAGCGCCAGGGCGCCACCGCCGCACGCGGGCGCGGCGCGGCCAAGCCGAGCCCGGAGCCCCGGCGGGAACCGGTCACGGCGGGAGCGCCGTCGACGCGCGCTACGACGCCGAAGCGCAAGCGCAAGCGCCGCAAGTAGTCCTCACGCTCACGAGCGGTAGCCGCTCGTCCGCTCTCAGCAACCACTCGTCGCGGGTGAGACGCCGTTTGACGACCCGTGGTTGTCGGCCGCTCGGAACGGGGACAGATTCACGGCACTCGTCAACAAACCGAGTAGGAGGACTACATGGAAGCTGGTCGAGTCGGTCCGCGTGAAGCTGATCTGGCGCCGGCGCCGGCAGAGGCCGCGACAAGCCGTGCCGGGTGGACGCCGGCAGACCCGGGTCCGCTTGGTCTTGCGGCTTTCGCGATGACGACGCTCGTGTTGAGCATGTACAACGCGAACCTCATTAACCCGGGGGGGCTGCTTGTCGTGCTCTCGCTGGCGCTCGCCTACGGCGGCATCGTTCAGCTGCTCGCCGGGATGTGGGAGTTCCGGACGGGCAACACGTTCGGAGCCGTTGCGTTCAGCTCGTTCGGTGCGTTCTGGATCTCGTACTTCATCCTGGTGAGGCTGATCATCGTGCCGAAGCTGATTGCTCCGGCCCAGGTCGACAACGCCGTGGCCCTGTACCTGTACGGGTGGGCGATATTCACGACGTACATGTTCGTCGCTTCGCTGCGAACGACCGGAGCGGTGGCGCTGGTGTTCCTGTTGCTGGCTGCGACGTTCTGGATCCTTGCGATCGGCAACGCATCGTTGTCCGGCACCACAGCGGCAACCAACAGCACGATCAAGCTCGGTGGCTGGTTCGGTCTCGTGACAGCGGGGGCGGCGTTCTACGCATCGTTCGCGTCGGTCACAAACTCGACGTTCGGTCGAATCATGTTGCCGGTGTTCCCGCTGCGGCGAGCCGCGTGAGCCTGGAGAAGGGCAATCACATCCGGCGGTTTGCGGGTAGTAACGTAGAAACCAACATCGCCGCACATCTGTAGCCGGGCAGGGCGCCGGTTCGCCGGCGCCCTGGCTGGGCAGTGTCGACGCCACAGCTAGCGAAGGAGGGGCTTGAATGGCAGACACGGCACAGGGGACGCCCGCAGAGGACGTCGAGTATTCCGAGAACCAGATCGCGGTTCACTGGCGTGAGGAGGAGTACGTCCAGCCGCCTGAGGAGTTCAAGGCTCAGGCGAACGCCAATGACAACTCGATCCTCGAAAGGTTCACGCCCGAGCGCTTCCCCGAGAGCTTCGTCGAGTACGCCGAGATGCTCACCTGGGACAAGAAGTGGGACGAGATCGTCGACACCAGCAACCCGCCGTTCTTCAGGTGGTGGGTCGGGGGTCGGCTCAACGCGTGCGTCAACTGCGTCGACCGTCACCTCGAGTCACGCGGCGACCAGAACGCGATCGTCTGGGTGCCGGAGCTCGAGGAGGACGAGACCCAGGAGATCACCTATTCGGAGCTCCACCGCCGCGTCAACGAGTTCGCCGCCCTACTGAAGGACTTCTGCGGCGTCAAGCCGCAGGACAGGGTCACCTTCCATCTGCCGATGGTCCCGGACCTGCCCGTCTCGATGCTCGCCTGCGCGAGGCTGGGCGTGATCCACTCGGAGGTGTTCGGCGGCTTCAGCGGCGTCGCCTGCGGGCAACGAATGGGAGACGCCAAGAGCACGATCCTGGTGACCATGGACGCCTACTACCGCGGCGGCGAGCTGATCGACCACAAGATCAAGGCCGATGAGGCGATCGAGGAAGCCCGCAAGGAGGGGATCGAGGTCGAGAAGGTCCTCGTCTGGCGCCGGATCCCGGGCGAGTACCACTCCGCCAGCGAGATGGTCGAGGGGCGCGACTTCTTCGTCGACGAGGTGCTCGAGAACTACAAGGGCCAGCAGGTCGAGCCGGAGTCGATGGCGGCCGACGACACGCTGTTCCTGATGTACACGAGCGGGACGACGGGCCGGCCGAAGGGCGCGCAGCACGCGATCGGCGGGTACATGAGCTACGTCACCGGGACCTCGAAGTACTACCAGGACATCCACCCCGAGGACACCTACTGGTGCTTTGCGGATATCGGCTGGATCACCGGCCACTCGTACATCGTGTACGGGCCGCTGGCGCTCGGGACGACCACCGTCATGTACGAGGGCATCCCGACGTATCCGGATCCCGGGAGGCCGTGGCGGATCGCCGAGAAGCTCGGCGTCGACATCTTCCACACCGCCCCGACGACGATCCGGATGCTGCGCAAGCTCGGCCCGGACGAGCCCGCCAAGTACGACTACCACTTCAAGACGATGACGACGGTCGGCGAGCCGATCGAGCCCGACGTCTGGCGCTGGTACTGGAAGGTGGTCGGCAAGGGCAAGTCCGCGATCACCGACACCTGGTGGATGACCGAGACGGGCGGGTTCCTCGGCAGCACCCTGCCGTTCCTGCAGCCGATGAAGCCGGGAAGCTGCGGGCCGGCCTGCCTCGGGATCCAGCTCGTGATCTACGACGAGAGCGGCGACGAGATCCCGAAGGGCTCGGGCAAGGCGGGCTACATCTGCGTCCGCAACCCGTGGCCGGGACGGATGCTGACCGTCTGGGGCCAGGACGAGCGGTTCATCGATACCTACTACAAGCGGTTCAACAAGGACCCGAACAGCAAGGACTGGCGCGACTGGCCGTTCATGTGCGGCGACGGCGCCCAGCAGTCCGAGGACGGCTACTTCCGGATCCTCGGACGGATCGACGACGTGATCAACGTCGCGGGGCACCGGCTTGGGACCAAGGAGCTCGAGTCCGCCGCGATCGAGGTCGATGAGGTCGCCGAGGCGGCGGCCGTGCCGGTGGTCGACGACGTCCGCGGCAAGGTGGTCGAGATGTACATCGCCGTCAAGCCAGGTGTTGCGGCGAGCGACGAGGAGGTCGCCAAGAAGGTCGCGGCCCAGATCGACCGCGACATCGGCAAGATCGCGCGCCCGAAGAATGTCTGGGTCGTGCCGGACATGCCCAAGACGCGCAGCGGCAAGATCATGCGCCGCGTGATCGCGGGGATCTCGAACTTCGCCGACGTCGGCGACGTCTCGACGCTCGCAAATCCCGAGGTCGTCGACAAGATTCGCGTCCAGGTGCAGACGGCGAAAGAGGCGCGCGGGGAGAAGCCCGAGCTGTCCAAGTCCGAGGAGCAGGAGATCGCGACCTTCGGGCAGTCGTCCGAGTAGCGCGCGGGGCGCTCCCGGAGGTGCGATGCGCCTCCGGGAGCGCCTCCGTCCATATGCTGCTCGGATGAGCTCCGGTCTCGAGCGGCGGATTCCGGTCCAGCTGCGGTGGCGCGACATGGACATGCTCGGCCACCTCAACCAGTCGGTCTACCACGAGCTGCTGGAGGAAGGCCGGGCAGCAGTGATGACCGAGCTCGTGAGGCGCGCGGGCAACGGCCACATGCACGGCGCATACGTGCTCGCCCACGTCGACCTGGATTACCACGCCGAGGTCCGCAAGGACCACGGTGAGGTCGAGATCGTCGTTAGCGTGGGGCGCGTTGGAACCTCCAGCTTCCGGATGCACCACGAGGTCAGACTCCCCGATGGGACCGTGGCGGCCTCGGGTGAGAGCGTGATGGTCGGATGGGATCCCGTGACTCGCGGCAAGCGGACGCTGACCGACGCCGAGCGGAGCGCTCTGTCCGGCAAGGATCCGTCCATGACGGAGCGCCGGTAGCCCCCCGCGCCAGAGCGCTGTGTGACGATTCTCGTCCTGCTCGTTCACAAGTTGGCCACCTCCGGGAGCTCTGAAGCTCTAGCTTCCGGTGCGCGGTGGGAAGGCGCTTCGGTCGCAAGACAATTTGTGCTGCTGTCCTGTTGGTGGTTCTGGCAGGCGGCGTCGCCGTGGCCGACGACGTCAAGACGGGAGAGATCGGCCCGTCGCTGGGGATCACCGCCAACGGCCGCGTGCTTCACCCCGTCGGCCGGCTGACGACGGTCGGCAACTTCCCGACGGGGAGCGCGCTGACTCCCGACGGCCGCTTCCTCTGGGTCACCGACTGCGGGCACGGATCCAACGACGTCAAGATCGTCGCCGTCGCCACCGGCGCCGTCATCCAGACGCTCCCGCTGCCCGGTTGCTACGGGGGGATCGCGATCTCACCGAACGGCCGCCGGGCCTACGTCAGCGGCAATCCGAAGGGCAGCTCACCGACCGAGGGTCCGACGAAGGGCGACCAGGGCGATGTGATCCACATCTTCACGATCGACCCGTCAACCGGACGCGGCGTCGAACAGGACCCGCTCCAGCTGCCGGCGACGAGCGGCGGTAGCGGGCGCACGAACTCGCTGCCGCCGGTGAGCGGCGTCGGCACCGCGTACCCGGAGGGGCTCGCCGTCTCGCCGGACGGCAGGTCGCTGGTGGTAGCGCTCAACGCAGCTGACGACGCCGTCGTCGTCAACCTGAGCACGATGGCGGAGACGGCCGTCCCGATCGGCGCCTACCCGAACGGCGTCGTGTTCGACCACCAGGGCCGGGCGTACGTCTCAAACGAGTACGGCGGCACGGTCTCGGTGATCGACCCCGCGAGCGCGAAGGTCACCGCCACGATCGCCGGCCTCGGCGGCCAGCTCGGGGATCTCGGAAGCCACCCCGAGGGGATGGTCGCCGACCCGGTACGCCACCTGATCTACGTCGCGGTCACGAACCGCGACCTGATCGCGGTGGTCGACACCGACACCGAGAGCGTCGTCAAGCTGATCTCGGTCGCACGCCCGCAGGGGCTCGGCACCGCCCCCGTGAAGCTCGCGGTCACGCCCGACGGCAAGACCCTGTACGCCGCAGATTCTGGCGAGGACGCGGTCGCCGCGATCTCGCTCGCGCGGCGTCCGGCGGGCGCCCCAGGCCCCCGGCCGCGACGCGTGTACGAGCCGCCGAGCCTGACCGCGATCGCGCGATATGCGGCCGGCCGTCATGCGGCCGCGCACAAGCTCGCCGCAGCTAAGGGCCGCGCGCGGCCCGCTGCCCGCAGGCGCTACCGCCAGACGCTGGCACGGCTCAGGCGCTTCCTCAGACCGCGTGTCACGACCGCCTGCCACGGACCGTCCGCGCGCCAGGAGCGCAAGTACGTCACCGCGGCGCTCGCCGCGTATTCCGGGCCGCGCCGGACCCGCGGTCGCGCGCTGACGCGCGACCGCGCCGCGCTGCCGAAGCTGGCGGCTTGCAAGGCGTCGAACGGATCGATCCCCAACCTGCCCGCCTACCAGCTGATCGGCCGGCTGCCGACCGCCGCGTACCCCGACGACGTCCAGGTCACGCCCGATGGCAGGCAGCTGATCTGGGTCGCCGGCAAGGGACTCGGTGCGGGGCCCAACCCCACCTACTACTTCGCGGGAGCAAAGACTCCGTACCAGACGCCGAGCAACCAGTACGGCACGTACGTGCTCGACAAGCTGATCGGACGCGTCGGGATGCTCCCGATCCCGAGTGACATGGAGATGCGGGCGGAGACCGCCGCCGCAAACCGCCAGGTGCTCCCGGACGACCCGGAGGCCCAGCCAGCGGGCAGCCCGGTCCCCGCCGCGGACCAGGGGCCGAGCAAGCAGATCAAGTACGTCTTCTACATCGTTCGAGAGAACCGGACCTACGACCAGATCTTCGGCTCCGATCCGCGAGGCGACGGCGACGCGAAGCTCGAGCTGTTCGACGACAACGGCGTGTCTGGCCCGACCGGAGGGATCACGCCCAACGCGCACGCGCTGACGCGGAGGTTTCCGCTGCTCGACCACTTCTACATGGACAGCGAGGTGTCGGTCGATGGGCACCTGATCACGAGCGGCGGCTACGCGACCGATTACTCCCAGAAGTCGACGGCGGCGAACTACTCCGGGCGCCGCGGGACGTATGACCTCGGCATCTACCCGGTGTCGTTCCCGCCGAAGTTCTTCGTCTTCGACCAAGCGGCCGAGCAGGGGATCTCGTTCCGCGACTACGGCGAGCAGTCGGCCGGAATGAACCCGACCGGCGACGCTCCGAACCGGCCGGAGTACTCGAAGGTCATCTCGGGCCTCGACGCGGCCTATCCCAACAACCTGTTCACGGGGTGCCTCCAGGCCGGAGATGCGGCTAGCTGCACCCAGGACTCGGGGCTCCTCAACGGGACCGGCACGCTGTTCGCCGGCCAGAGCCGGTTCGACATCTGGTACTCGGATTTCGAGCGGGAATTGGCGGCCGGGACCGTCCCGACGTTCAACTACATGCTCCTGATGAACGACCACACGAACGGCACGACCCCCGGTGACTACACGCCGCAGGCGATGGTCGCCGACAACGACCTGGCGCTCGGCCAGGTCGTCGACGCGATCTCGCATTCCCCGATCTGGCCCCAGACGGCGATCCTGGTGCAGGAGGACGACTCGCAGGACGGCGCCGACCACGTCGACGCGCACCGCAGCGTCGGGCTCGTGATCAGTCCGTGGGCACGCGACGGCGCGGTCGTGCACACGCGCTATGACCAGTACTCGATGCTGCGCACGGCGGAGCTGCTCGCCGGCATCGATCCGCTGTCGCTCAACGACGCGCTGGCGACGCCGATGTACGACGCGTTCATCAGCGGCAATGCCAAGCCCGACGACGCGCCCTACAACGTGATCGCCCCGGGCTACAACATCACCACCAAGAACGTCGCCAGTGCTGCCGATGCGCTGATGTCAGACGAGCTTCCATGGAGCCACACCGACTGGGTGCCGCAGGAGGTCTCGGACCAGATCCTGTGGGCGTCCGTTCACGGCGCCTCCTCGACGCCGCCGGCGCCCGGCCCCAACGCGTCCCAGCAAGAGCACGAGCGGGCTGTGGTCGTGCGGGCGGCGCTGCGCCGGTCGATGAGCCTGCAGGTGCTGCCGTCGAGCAACCTCGGCCTGCGGGCGCTGCCGCCGCCCGACACCGACGGCTAGACCCGCAGGCGACGCCCGAGGTCGGCGACGTGGCGGCGAGCGACCGGGATCGTGCGGCCGTCGGCGAACGCCAGCTCGGCGGTGCCACCGAACAGCGGCCGCAGCTCCACCGCCTTATTCAAGTTCGCAACGTACTGGCGGTGCACGCGCACGAACCCGTGGGGCTCCCAGCGGCGCTCCACGTCGCTGAGCGTCGCGCGTAACAGGTAACGCGCATCGCCAACGACGATCCGCACGAAATCCCCGTGCGACTGGGCGTACAGGATCGAGCTGCGGGGAATCAGCCGGGTGGCGCCAGAGCGCGCGTTCGCGACGGCGATCACGTCGCTCTCCCGGGCACCGGGCCCGCGCCCGTCTCCGGCCCCGTCCGCGGGCGCGACCCCGCCCGCCGAGATGGCCGCGGCGACCCGTTCGAGCGCCTCCTCGACGCGGCGCCGGCCGACCGGTTTGAGCAGGTAGTCGAGTGCGTGGAGCTCGAACGCGTCGACCGCGGCGGTGTCGTGCGCCGTCACGAACACAAGCTGCGGAGGCTCCGCGAAGCGCCGCAGCACGCGCGCCAGCTCGAGCCCGTCGAGGTCGGGCATCCGCACGTCCAGGAAGATCGCGTCGTAGGGCTGGGCGGAGGCCTTGACCAGCGCGTCGTGCCCGTCCGAGGCGCACTCGACGTCCTCGACGATCGGTGAGGATCGCAGCAGCCGGGCCAGGTCTTGGAGCTGGGTGCGCTCGTCGTCGACCGCCAGGATCCTCAGCGCGTCGGCGCTCATCAGGCGGCGGGCTGCGCGAGCGGCACCGGCGGGGGGTCTCCGGCCAGGTTGGGCACGGTCATGACGGCGGTCGTGCCCTCGCCGACCTGCGACTCGATCCGTAGCGCGTAGCGCTCGCCGAACGTCGCGCGCAGCCGGGCGTCGACGTTCGAGACCCCGATCCCGCCGCCCGCGCCCGCCAGCACCTTCGGCACGCGCTCGGGCTCGATCCCGGTGCCGTCGTCGGAGACGCGCAGCTCGACGTCGCCCGCGATCGCACGCGCGACGATCGCGACCCGTCCGGATCCCGCTCGGCGCTCGACGCCGTGCCGGACGGCGTTCTCGACGAGCGGCTGGATCGACATCGCGGGGACGATCACGCCGCGCGCCTCGGCCGGCACGTCGACGGTCACGTTCAGGTCCCGGAAGCGCGCCTGCTCGAGCCGCAGGTAGCGCTCGACGTGCTCGATCTCCTCGCCGAGCGTCACGTACGAGCGCCCGTCACGGAACAGGTACCGGGTGAACTGCGCGAAGTCGATCAGCAGCTCCCGCGCCTCCTCCGGCCGTTCGTGGATGTCGCCCGCGACCGCGGCCAACGCGTTGTAGATGAAGTGCGGGGAGATCTGGGCGCGGAGCGCGCGCAGCTCCGCCTGTGCCAGCCGCCGCTCCTGCTCGGCGACGACCGACAGCTCCACCTGCGCTGACACAAGGCTTGCCGCCTCCTGCACCACCCGCAACTCGGCCTGCCGCGCGCGTCCCACCGACCGGTAGAACGCGATCAGCGTCCCCGCTCGCTTGCCCTGCACCACCAGCGGCGCGAGCACCGCGGAGCGCAGCGGGCAGGTGGGATCGGAGGAGATCAGCCGCGGCTCGATATGCAGACGATGATCCGGCGTGCGCGCCAGGAGCCGAGAGAGCAGATCACCGGGGCGGACCTGCTCACGCCCCTCGCCTTCGATCGCCAGCACGGCGCGGGTGTCCGCGAGTGCGATCGCCGCCGCGCCGGTCAGCGCCAGCAGGTGCGGCACCGCGAGCTCCGCCGTGCGGGCGCTCAGCCCCCGGCGCAGGTGCGGAAGCGTCGAGGTGGCGGCGTGCAGCGCGGACTGCATTCCGGCCGCCTCCGGCGTGTCGGTCGACGGCGAGGCGCGAAACGTCCTCCAAGCGGCGACGACGATCGCCGCGAGACCTGCCCCGAGCAGCACTCCCAGCGCAAGGGTCATGAGCTTCCGCACAAGCTTAGCCGGGCTTGAGGCTGGTGCCCCGCGGAGCGATGATGGGGGCATGAGCTCCACATCTGAGATCTCCTCCTACGAGCAAGCGCGGGCCGAGCACCGCTGGGAAGTACCAGAGCACTACAACATCGCCACCGACGTCTGTGACCGCCACCCGCGCGGGAAGCTGGCGATGATCCACGAGGACTTCGGCGGGAACGTTCGCCGCATCAGCTGGGGGGAGTTGCAGGACGACTCCAACCGCCTGGCGAACGTGCTCGTCGCGCACGGGGTCGAGCCCGGCGATCGCGTGGCGATGGTGCTGCCGCCGACGCCGGAGACGGCCGCCGCCTTCTTCGCCGTGTGGAAGGCCGGCGCGATCCTGCTTTCGATGTCCGTCCTGTACGGCGATGAGGGGATCCGCCACCGCCTCAGCGACTCGCAACCGAAGGTGCTGCTGACCAACGCGGCGAACGCGGACCGGATCGAGCGCTCGATCGTCGAGCAACTGCTGATCCTCGACGATCAGCTGCTGAGCCATGGGTCGACCAACTTCAAGACCGTCGACACCCTCGCGGATGACCCGGCGCAGCTGTACTACTCATCGGGAACCACGGGGCTCGCGAAGGGCATCCTCCACGCTCATCGCTATCTGCTCGCGCATGAGGAGTTCGTCTATTGCCACGACCTGCGGGAGGGCGAGCTGTTTCACGGGATGGGTGAGTGGGCGTGGGCAGCGGGAATCTGCCCCCTGCTGGGACCGTGGCGCCACGGTGCGGTCCAAGCTGTCTACCTCCGCGAGGGTGGCTTCGACCCGGACAAACAGCTGGATTTCCTGTCGCGCCACGAGGTCACGAACGTGTTCGCCACGCCGACCGCGATCCGCTCGATGATGCGGATCGGCGACGCGAGGACCCGTTACCCGCAGCGGTTCAGGATCGTGTGCTCGGCGGGCGAGCCGCTCAACCCGGAGGCGATCCGCTGGTTCCGTGAGCAGTACGGGGTCACCGTGCTCGACTACTACGGGCTGACCGAGTCCTACCCGCTGGTCGCCAACTACCCGTTCATGGAGGTCCGAGAGGGCTCGATGGGCAAGCCGATGCCGGGATGGGACGTGGCGATCCTCGATGAGGATGAGCGTCAGGTGTCCGCCGGGGAGCGCGGTGAGATCTGCCTCCGGGCGCGGAGCAACCCGCACTACCCGCTCGGCTACTGGAACCGCCCGCCCGAGGACTCCGATGAGGCCTTCGGCGGCGACTGGTTCCACACCAAGGACGCGGCGAGGGCCGACGAGCACGGCTACTTCTGGTACGAGGGCCGGGCCGACGACGTGATCATCTCGGCCGGCTACCGGATCGGCCCGTTCGAGGTCGAGTCCGTGTGCCTCGAGCATCCCGCCGTCGCCGAGGCGGCGGCGGTCGCCTCCCCCGACGAGCGGCGCGGGAACGTGGTGAAGGCGTTCGTCGTGCTCACCGCCGAGCATCAGCCCTCCGAATCGCTCGCCGAGGAGATCAAGGCGTTCGTTCGCGACCACCTGTCCGCATACGCGTATCCACGGAAGGTCGAATTCGTGGCCGATCTGCCAAAGACGCTGACGGGCAAGATCCGGCGAATCGAGCTTCGCCAGCGGGAGCTGGAGTAGCTTTCACGAGCCTTGCGCGACGAAGCCAGCCGCGATACCGTCGCGCCTGGAGCGCCCGATCCGGGCGGGCGGCCGACACGACCAAAGGAGTAGGGCAGATGGGGCGCAGCCGCTCGTTGGTACCCGCGATCACCGCCGTTGCGCTTGCCGTGCTGGCGCCGGCGGCTTTCGCCAAGACCGCACCGGCCGCGTCGGCGAAGACCGTGTTCCATCCCAGGGTCGGCCACGCGCTCGGCCTGTTCCCGCCGGTCGGCGGCCGTGCCAAGCTCAGCGCCAAGGACGTGGCGAGCGGCGCGCTCACGCAGGAGACCTACCACGGCGGCTCGGTGATGGCCGGCGGGGTCACCGTCCACACCGTCTTCTGGGCGCCGCCCGGGTACTCCTTCCAGGGCTCGCCCGGCGGCTCGGTTCCGACCTACGAGGGCCTGGTCCAGCAGTTCTTCACCGACGTCGCGCACGACAGCGGCGCCGGCGGGGGCTGCACGAACAGCGGCTGCAACGCTTTCAGCGTCCTGACGCAGTACGCCGAGGGGACGGCCTTCGGGCAGGTCACGCCGGGCGCGTACGGAATCTCCTACAACGCCGCCGCCGACTCGATCGCGGCGACGGATCCGTACCCCTCCAAGTCGCAGCAGTGCGCGTCGCCGGCCGGAACCGCGACGTGCGTCACCGACGGTCAGGTCCAGAGCGAGATCGACCACCTGATCCAATCGGGTGCCGGCGCGCGTGGCCTCAACGACCTGTGGTTCGTGTTCCTCCCGCCCGGGGTCGACGAGTGCATCGACCCCGGCATGTGCGGGACCAACGCGTTCGCCGGCTATCACTCGGTGTCGGACGTCAGCGGCCATGGGGTGACCGCCTACGCGGTCGCGATCGACCCGATCATCGAGTCGCCGGTTGCCCCCGGGGCGGACCCGCAGGGCTACCCCGACGCCGAGGTCACGCTCGACGTCGCGGCGCACGAGACCGTCGAGGCGATGACCGACCCGGAAGGCGCGGGCTGGATGGACCCGAACGGGTTCGAGGTCGGCGACAAGTGCGAATCCGGCCCGCAGACGGGAACCCCGCTCGGCTTCGCGAGCGACGGCTCGCCCTACGACCAGGTGATCAACGGTCACCAGTATCTGATCCAGGACATGTGGGCAAACCTCGACTCGAGCGGGAACCCCGGCTGCGTCCAGTCGACGAGTGATGCCGCGAACCAGCTGCCGCTACCGCAGGTCAACCTCAGGCAGTTCAACCCGGTGGTCACCGGCAACGTCAACCGGGCCGCGGGTGGCGGCATCGGGGTCCGGGTGACGCTCCTGCGAATGGGTCCCAGCGGCGCGCCGGTCGCGGTCGCGCGGGCATCCACGACGACCTCCGCCAGCGGCGGCTGGTCGGTCTCGCTCGCGCCGCATGCCCCCGGCGACGACCGCGACGAGATCGACGTCGACTACTCCGGCGCGAACGCGCCGCAGCCGACCCATCAGGTAATCCTCACAGGCAACGGCGGCAACCCGTTCACCGAGGCGGGCTGGACGGGGTGGACCGCGCTCGACACCGGCGCCGCGGTGCACTCCGGACCGTCCGGCGGGACGCTCACGCTGGCGCCGTGCTTCCAGGCAGGCATCCTGTCCTACACGTTCGACGGACCTCCCGCCGCGCAGTCGCCGACCGACCTGTGCAACACCCAGACCGACGCCGCGACGGTCAACACGCCGCCGATCGGGCGCCGCGATGTGCTGGCGGTCACGTCCAACGACAACCGTGCGTTCGCGGACCCGACCGCGCCGACGCCGAACCCGGTCGGCGGGCTTGTGAGCCTGACCGTCCGGGTGGGCGAGCCGGCCGCCGTTTCGGCGTTCACGAACCCGTTACTGCCGTTCTTCACGCCGACCGGTGCGCCACAGTGTCTCGCCGACCTCGAGTTCGACGCGGTCGAGTGCATCGGGCTCGTCCCGAAGCAGGCCTACACGCTGACCGACGGAAGGCAGCGACAGCGGGCCGTCGCCGACAGCACCGGCGCGGTGGTCGTTCCGCTGCTCGTGTCGGGCGGGAATCTGGTGTCGCTGTCGAACGGCTCGCGGACGCTGACCGTGCTGCACGTGGCCCACCTCCGCGTCGAGATCGCAGGCGAGGAGACCGTGATCGCCGCCGGCCGCTGTCAGGCGGGACAGTACTTCGGGGCTCCCCCGAATACTGTGCCGACCTCGACCTCCGCCGGCCTGCCGACGAACATCGTGACGGGCGGGACCGCCCTCACGGGGGAGATCTGCCCGAACAACGGCGACGCGACCGGCCTGCCGACGACGTCGATCTCACAGACCGACGAGCGCAGCGGCGGCGTGACGGAAACCGAGGTCCCGGACATCGAGGACACCTCGCCGGTCGAGGGAGAGACGGTCTACGGCCAGTTCACCGCGCTTGCCGAATCCGGCCTCCCGGGCCCGGCCAACTCCCAGATCCCCACCGACCCGGTCACCGCGATCGGTCTCAGCATCCAGCCCGTCAGCGGAGGCGCACCGGTGTTCAGCGCCCGCAACGTCGACACGCTGAACGGCGTGGCCGTCGGTCCGCTTCGGGTCGGGAACTACATCGCCACGTGGACGCTGATCGATTCGAACGGCGACGTGCGCCTCGCCCAGACCCGGTTCTTCGAGCGCGCGGGCCGCGGGCCCGCTCCCGCCCGGACGGGAATCTCCTGCAAGTTGACCGGCAAGCGGCACAACCTGGTCCGCTGCGCGGTCACGTTCGCCAACACGAGGGCCAGCGGCACCGTCCGGGTCCGGATCACGCGAGGCGGCCACGTGGTGGCACTCGGGCAGGGCAAGGTCGGCAGGGGCAAGGCGACCGTCACGATGCGCGAGCTACGGCGGGTGAGCAAGGGGGCGTGGAGGGTCACGCTCGTGCTCTCGCAGCACAAGCAGACGCAGACGACGGTGCTGACGCCGAAGACGCTGTTCTAGCGCCCGCCGGTGCGAGCGTGGGTCCGCATCTCTGACAGGATCCGCTCCAGCCGCGGTTCGGTCTGGCGGTCGACGTGGACCATCGCGGCCGCGACCGCCGGGTGCACGGCCGCGATCTGCGCGTGCATCTCGTGCGCGACCGCGCGGTAGCTGGGGTGCCCCTCCCGCCCCGAGCGGAGCTCGATCAGCTGCATCGCCTCGCGGGCGTTGAGGTCGAGGACGAAACGGATCCGGTAGCCGAGGCAGAGCGCGTATGGGGCCGCCACCTCGAGGCCGGCACCGCGCAGCCGCTCGAACTCAAGGGCGGAGATCTCGAGTGCCCGCCGGTAGTCATCGCCGCAGCCGGCGAGCTCGACCTGCTCGGGAACGCCGGCGCCGAGGTCGGGCGTCAGCGACTGCCACTGCACGGTCAACATCCGATGGCGCTGAA
>DATKFF010000124.1:0-6559 GCA_035511595.1 Solirubrobacteraceae bacterium
CCGACGCGCTCGCGACCGCGTTCTGGGCGCTTGTCCACGGGCTCGCCTTCTTGTACCTGGACGGCAAGCTCGACGCCTCCACTCCGTCGGTCGTGGCCGAACGGATCGCCGCCACGATCGACGCGCTGCTGACGGCGACGAATAGCGCCCCGACCCTGGCAGACCAGCTCTGACTCCGCGCCAGATCGCCAAGGTCGCGGTATCCGGCCGGCATGCGAACATCTGTTCGGCTTGCGATGTCGTACGTCGAGCTCCACTGCCATTCCGCGTTCTCGTTCCTGGACGGGGCCTCGCTGCCGGATGAGCTGGCCGCGGCCGCGGTCGGGCTCGGCTACGACACGCTCGCGCTGACCGACCACAACTCGGTCAGTGGCTCGATGGAGTTCGCGGTCGCCGCCAAGGCGCTCGGACTGAGCGCGATCCACGGGGCGGAGGTCGATCTTGACGACGGCCGGCACCTGACCTTGCTCGTCGAGGACGCGACGGGGTGGTCCAACCTCTGCCGGATCCTGACCCACGCGCACGCGCACACGCGTGAGAGGCCGGGCCCCCCCTCGCAGCCGTACGTCCCGCTCGAGACCGTCCTCGACCACGCCGAGGGCCTCGTCTGCCTCAGCGGCTGCGCGCTGCGTGGGGTTCACGACGAGCCGAGCCTGAAGCGACTGCTGACGGCGTTCGGTCCGGAGCGCCTGCGGATCGAGCTCCAGCGGCCGTTCCTCGACGGCGATCACGCTCGCAACCGCCGCCTCGAGCAGCTCGCCCGGCGCCTCGGGATTCCGTGCGTGGCGACCGGCGACGTCCACGCCCACGAGCGCTCGCGCGCGCCGCTTCAGGACGCGCTGGTGGCGGTCCGCCTGCACACGACGCTCGATGCCTCCGAGCCGCAGCGGCGCGGCAACTTCAGCCACGTGCTCGCCTCGCCCCAGGCGATGGCGGCGCGCTTCCCCGAGCATCCGGACGCGGTCGCCGAGACGGCACGGCTGGCCGAACGGCTGCGGTTCGATCTACGCAGCGACCTCGGCTACCGCTATCCGGGCGCCGAGGACGGCGGGGCGATGCGCCAGCTCTCGGAGCTGTGCAGCGAGCGCCTCGACAACCGGTACGTCAGCGATCGCGCGGGGCTGCGCGACACCGCTGCCGCGCGCCTGCAGGAGGAGCTGCGGATCATCGAGGCGCTCGGGCTGCCCGGCTTCTTCCTGCTTCACCACGACATGCTCGAGCTCGCCCGCGAGGTCGCGGTCGAGGTCCGCGGACCCGACAGCGCCCGCGCGCTCCTGCCTCCCGGCCGCGGCCGCGGCTCGAGCGTCTCCTCGATCGTCTGCTACCTGACCGGCCTCTCGCACGTCGATCCGATCGCCAACGAGCTCCTGATCGGGCGCTTCCTCAACGAGGAGCTGACCGCCCTGCCGGACATCGACCTCGACTTCCCGAGGGACATTCGTGAGCAGCTGATCCCGCGCGTCCACGAGCGCTACGGGCACGACCGCTCGGCGCTGGTGGCGGCGTTTCCGACCTACCGCGCCCGCGGCGCGATCCGTGAGCTCGGCAAGGCGCTGGGGCTGCCACCGGGGGAGATCGAGCGAGTCGCTCGGGGCAGCGAAGGGTGGGATGCACGCGAGGTCAGCAGGGACATCGAGGCGGCGTTCGGGGTGACGCCGGACGCCTCCGCGAACGGCCGCCGCGGCTCCACCGGCCGCTGGGCGTGGCTCGCGCGGCTCGCTGCGGAGGCGCACGGGCTGCCGCGCCACCTGAGTCAGCACTCGGGCGGGATGATCGTCGCCACCCGCCCGCTGATCGACTGCTGCCCGATCGTGCCCGCCGCGATGGAGGGCCGTCAGATCGTCCAGTGGGACAAGGACTCCTGCTCGGACGCGGGATTTCTGAAGATCGACCTGCTCGGGCTCGGGATGCTGTCCGCGGTCGAGCGCTGCGTCGAGATGATCGCGCGTGAGCGCGGCGAGCGGATCGACCTCTCGACGATCCCCTACGACGACCCCGAGACCTACGAGTGCATCCAGACCGCCGACACGACCGGGGTCTTCCAGATCGAGAGCCGGGCGCAGATGCAGTCGCTGCGCCGCACCCGGCCCGAGAGCCTGCAGGACATCACGATTCAGGTCGCGATCGTCAGACCCGGGCCGATCCAGGGCGGCGCCGTCAACCCGTACATCGCGCGCCGCCAGCGGATGCGGGTGGACCCCGGCTACGAGGTTCCCTACGACCACCCGTCGCTCGAGCCGGTGCTGCGTGAGACGCTCGGGACGATCATCTTCCAGGACCAGGTGCTCGAGGTCGCGATCGCGTTCGCCGGCTTCGGCGTCGGCCAGGCCGAGGGCCTGCGGCGGGCGATGAGCCGCAAGCGCTCGGAGGCGGCGATCGAGGCCCACCATCGGAACTTCGTCGAGGGTGCGATCGGCAAGCACGGGGTCGACGAGGCGACCGCCGAGCGGGTCTGGGAGATGGTCAAGGGTTTCTCCGGGTTCGGGTTCCCAAAGGCCCACGGCGCCGCCTTCGGCCTGCTCGCCTACCAGTCGACGTGGCTGCGGGTCCACTACAGCCCCGAGTTCCTGTGCTCCCTCCTCAACGAGCAGCCGATGGGCTTCTACCCGCCGGACGCGCTCGTCCACGAAGCGCAGCGGCGCGGGATCGAGGTGCTGGCGCCGGACGTCAACGAGAGCGAGGTCGAGTGCGACGTCCAGCCCGGAGCCGTCCGGATCGGCCTCGGCTACGTCCGCGGCGTCCGCAGGCAGGAGGTCGAGGAGCTCGTCGCGGCCCGCAAGGCCTCCGGCCGCTTCCGGAGCCTGTCCGAGCTCGCCTCGCGGGCGGGGGCCGGCGCTCCCTCGCTGGAGCTGCTGGCGTGGTCGGGTGCCTGCGATTCGCTGGTGGCGGGCGATCGCCGGGTCGCGCTGTGGCAGCTCGGGGTCGCCACGCCCGGTCGCGACGTCCCCGGCGGCACGCAGCTGGCGCTCCCGCTCGACCTGCCCGCCCCGCCGAAGCTGAAAACGCTGTCGCAATGGGAGGCGATGCTCGCCGACTACTCATCGACCGGGCTGACCACGCGCTCGCATCCGATGGCGCTGCTGCGGGCGCGGCTGCCGGCCGGCGCCGTCACCAGCGAGGATCTCGAGACGCTTTCCCACGGGCGGCGGGTGAAGATCGGTGGTCTCGTCGTCGCCCGCCAGCGTCCCGGAACCGCCAACGGGATCGTCTTCATTCTGCTCGAGGACGAGCACGGGACGATCAACCTGATCGTCCCGGCCCCGGTGTACGAACGTCACCGCCTGACGGTCAGAACCGAGCCGCTGATGGTGATCGAGGGCAAGCTCGAGAAGCTCGCCGCGGCCGGCGGGGCGATCAATGTGCTGGTCGATCGGGTCGGGTCGATCGCGGCCCCTGACCAGATCCTCGCCGAGGTCAAGGACTTCTCGATGCTCGACGAGCAGGTGCGCCGAGGCCGCGCCGAGCAGGACGCCGCGAGCGCCAGACAGGCCGACCAGGACACCGACGCCGAGGACTTCCGCGCCGTCGCGCCGCCGGTGATGAGCTTCGCCTCGGGGCGCAGGCGGTAGGACACTCATCCGCCGCGCGCGCAAGGTATCGTCCGCGCCCACGTGCTAGGCAGCACCCTTTTCATAGCGCTCTGGGTGATCCTCGGGCTCGGCGTTTTCTTCATCGCCATCCGCGGTGGGCTGGGTGGAGCGCGCCAGCCGTTCCAGCGCCAGTCGCTCGCCGCGCGCCGGACCGCGGGGATCCTGTTCACGTTCATCGCGATCGCGTTCGGGATCGCCCTGCCGCTCGTGTTCCTGATCGGCAACCACGCCCGGGCCAACGGCCAGGTCGGTGGGCTCGGGCTCACCGCAGCCGAGAAGCAGGGCCGCGAGCTGTTCGGTCAGCACTGCGGGGTCTGTCACACGCTCGCCGCGGCCAACGCGGTCGGGAAGGTCGGCCCCAACCTCGACATGATCCAGCCGACCGCGCAGCTGGTGCTGCACACGATCACGTTCGGATGCCTGCAGAACCCGCCTCCGGGCTCGCAGCAGAACTGCCTCGGTCAGGGGACGATGCCGGCGGACATCATCCAGGGCCAGCAGGCGATCGACGTCGCGAAGTTCGTGGCTCGAGTCGCCGGTCGCGAATAGCCGCCCGCATCGCCGGGGCCAGACCGGCGGCGAATACTCCGCAGATTGCGGAGCGTCTTCGGAAAGGGCGGTCCTTCCGTCGGTGACCGCTGTTAACATGCCGCGCCCGTAGGCTGAATTCCCGCATCGCTAGGAACGCGAAGGAAGCGGGGGACCCACTGGTGTGGGGCGAATCGCGTACTGCGTAGCGCCGCTCTTTCGGCGCGAGCCCGTCAGCTAACCCCGTAAGCACAAGAAAGAGGACGGTTTCATGCCGCGCCCACGCGTGTCGGTGCCCCCGGAGGCAATCCGGATCGAGGACGAGGTCTGGGAGGAGGCGTTCGCCCGTCGCGAGCCGTCCGAGTCCAGGGCGGCCCGCCGGCTCACGGCGCTCGAGGGAGGTCTCGCCGAGACCGCGCCGCCACGGCGCCCCGCGCGCCCGGCGCGCCCCGCCCGTCCGGTGGCGGCGTCCCGGCCCGAGGGGACCGCACGGCTTCAGAGCGCGCGCATCGCCGAGGAGCCGCTCCCGGCTCGCGCCATCGCCCCGGCGGCTCCCGCGGCCGGTCCAGCCGGTCCGGCCGGCGCCCCTACCCCGGACCGAAGCCCCGGCGCCGGCGTCGCCGGTCGCCGGACGGTCACGATCCGCGGCCGTGGGGCCGAGCGCAACCTTCCCTGGCCCGACGCTTCGTCGCGTCGCCGGCCACCCCGCCGCGCCTACGAGCGCGCCGGCTTCAAGCCCGATCGGGTCGCCATGTGGGCGGTCTTCCTGGGCATGTTGCTGGTGCTCGTCGCGGTGCTGAGCGCGCACGGATAGCGCTTCCCGCGGACCCCGTTATCCCGCGCCCCCAGGCCGGCGCGCAAGAGCCCGTCTTACGGACGTCGAAGCCGTCGCTGATCGTTCGTTTATCGGCCTACGTATAAGGGGAGGTGGCCGGTGTGTGCCCGCTGAGGCCAGACACGTAAGAAGGTGGGAAGGATTGCCGCCAAATGGCTGTCAGAACCTTGTACGGCACGCAAGCCGCGGATAGACTTATCAACCGTAAGCTGGTCTCGAAAATATAGGGGGACCGCCTGGCTCCTCCTCTGGTGGTCAATATGAAAACTTCCATGAGCAGGTTCCAGATCCACGACGACCTGACCGCCCCCGAGGGGTCCGTCCCCGTTCTGCGGGGCGCGCTCGCGACGGGCGGTCAGCTACCGAACTTCCTCGGGGTCCTAGCCGGTTCCTCCGCGGCTCTTCGCGCCTACGCACGGTTCCGGTCGGAGCTGCGCCACGGCAAGCTGAAGCTCGCCACGCTCGAGCGGATCTCGCTCGGGGTGGCCGAGTACTACCACTCGGAGCCGGGCATCGCGATGCACTCGCGGACCGCCCGCGCCGCGGGCCTCGCGATCGACGAAGTCGCTGCTGCACGTCAGTTCAACTCAAAGGACCCGCGTGAGGCGGCGCTGCTGCGCTACCTCCACGCCCTGCTCGAGGAGCGCGGCCGTGCGCCGATGCACCTCCACGAGGAGGCGCGAGAGGCGGGCTGGGACGACGAGCAGCTGCTGGAGGCGATCGCGGCGGTCTCGCTCGAGGCGTTCACCGCGATGGTCAACGTTGCGGGCGAGGTTCCGGTCGACGGATCCAGCGAGGCTTCGCGCGCCCTCCAGGCGGCGTAAGCTTCCGCTGGCAGATGGCTGCGCCGGACCACACGGACAGGAAGTCTGAGGGCGGGCGCCCCTCCGGCTGCTGTCCCTACTACCACGAGGCGGTCGAGCTGGTCGGCAAGCGCTGGACCGGCGCGATCCTGCGCGTCTTGATGGACGGGCCGCTTCGCTTCTCGGAGATCGCCCAAGCGGTCCCCGAGCTCTCCGACCGCCTCCTGTCGGAGCGGATGAAGGAGCTCGAGGCGCGCGGGATTGTCGAGCGCACCGTGATCCCGGGACCGCCGCTCCGCGTCGAGTACTCGCTTTCGAAGATGGGTCACGAGCTCGGACCGGCGCTGTCCGAGCTTCAGCAGTGGGCCAAGCGGTGGCTCCGCGACCGCGTCGCGACCCCGGTCTGAGCGGTCAATCCAGCGACGCGGAACGCGTGCGGCCGTCGTGCCGCCACGTCAGCGTCGAGCCGCGCAGCCGGAGCGAACGGTCCTCGATCCCGCTGCCGGAGTCGAGCTTCGCGAGCCCGTGCGCGTCCGCCCTGTCGACCTCCACGTCCCTCGTCCGGCCCGAGATCACCGAGCCGCCCTCCCCGATCCACGCCACCGCTCCGTCAGGCCTTACGACGATCGAGGCAACCGACTGAAAGAACTCAGGACCCAGCGGCCGGGTCGTCGCCGGCTCGTTTCTGATCTCCTTTCCGTCCGCGAGGTTCCTGACGACCACGGTTGCCGTCACCGTGTCGACCCCGAAGGTCGTCAACCCATACGCGACGTCCTGGCCGGCCAGCGCGACCGGCCCGGCTC
>DATKFF010000125.1:0-2614 GCA_035511595.1 Solirubrobacteraceae bacterium
GTTGGGTCGTTGACGATCGGACGGTTGCCGCGGCCGCTGGCTTCGTCGCGCCGATCGGCGCTGCGCCCCTTCTACTAGATGGAGGAACTCCGAACCAAGCTCAACGCCTCCACTGAACTGATTGGCGGAGAGGAGAACGTCGCACGTCGGACGCGCCGTCATCACGCTCTACACCGACCCTACGAACACGCAACAGGGGCCAGCCTGGTGCCCGTCGTCTCGCTCACTGACTTTGTGCGGCGTGCCCTTTGAGCGGGCCACCGCCATTGACCAGTCTCAGAACCCGACCGGCTGGCGGATGAGGACGATGTGGATCCGGCCGGGCAATTCCTGGTGGATCTCGAGGATCTTCCCGACTGAGCTGTTCTGGCCGTAGGCGGCAATGGCGCGAGCGTCCTCGAGCTTGAGGCTGTGCGTGAAGATCCGTTCTCGCGCTGCCTCGATTGTCGGGACAAGCTTCTGTGCGCCGACGACGAAGATCACGTTCGCGGCGCCCAGGCCAGGGCGGCGAGCTGACTGCCGGACGCCGAAGCAATGACGACAGCTCCGTGTCGGGTCACGGCGTGGACGCTCCCGAGCGCGAAATCGGGCTGGCCCGCGATCGCCTTCATCTCCCGTGCCTGGGTCGCGAAATCGAGCGCCATCATCTTGTCGCGTATCGATTCGTACGGGCCACCGTCATTGATCGCCTCTGCGATGCCGGTCTCGTGGAGCGTCACCGAGGTGTTGGTCATTACTGAGGAGCCCGCGGGGATGCGTGCGAGGACGGTTTCGCGCGCAGCGTCGAGGTCGTCGACGACCTCGACGCTGAATCCGTGCTCCTCGAGCGCAACGATGGTGGACTCGAACGTCTCCTGGTCAGGTAGCGTCGTGAAGCTCTTAGATGCGAGGCTTGTGCTCAAAGTTCCTCCTCCTCTAGCCACCGAACATGGGCTGCGCACCGAAGAGGTTGGGGCGGATGTGACGCAGTCGCATCCGCCACTGGCCAGTCGTGGCCGTTCCTGCGCGGTGTACCGTCCGTGGGGGATCGATGTCTGCCTATTCGCCGACCCAACGACCCGCACCCGCGCTGCGAGGTCGGCGCACGGAAATCGAGGCGCTCGACAAGCTGATCGAAGCGGTTCGCGCAGGTGAGAGCCGGGCGCTGGTGGTGCGCGGCGAGCCGGGCGTGGGCAAGACGGCCCTGTTGGACTACGTGGTCGAGCACGCGTCGGACTGCCGGATCGAACGCGCGGTGGGTGTCCAGTCGGAGATGGAGCTCGCGTTCGCGGCGTTGCATCAGTTGTGCGCGCCGATGCTTGATGGCCTGGAGCGGCTGCCCCCTCCCCAACGAGATGCACTGCTGACGGCGTTCGGCGTCGGTCGCGGGGTTCCGCCGGATCTCTTCTTCGTCGGCCTGGCCGTCCTGAGCCTGCTCTCCGACGTGGCGCAGGAGCGGCCGCTGATCTGCTTGGTGGATGACGAGCAGTGGCTGGATCGTGCCTCCGCGCAGGCTCTGGCATTCGTTGCGCGCCGTCTGGAAGCGGAGCCTGTCGGTCTTGTGTTTGCGGCCCGTGCACGGAGCGAGCTCCTTGCTGGATTGCCGGAGCTGTTGGTTGAGGGGCTGGATGAGAGCGACGCGCGCGCGCTCCTGGATTCGGTGCTGACCGCGCCGCTCGACCCTCGGGTGAGGGACCAGATCGTCACCGAGACGCGCGGCAACCCGCTCGCGTTGCTGGAGCTGCTGAAGGGCGTGACCCCAGCTGAGCTGGCGGGCGGGTTCGGATTGCCCGGCGAAGTGTCGCTCTCGAGGACGATCGAGGAGAGCTTCGGTCGCCGGCTCGAAGCGCTTCCGGCCGAGACCCGGCGGCTGTTGCTGCTCGCGGCGGCCGATCCGGTCGGCGAGCCGTCGCTGGTCTGGCGAGCGGCCGAGCGGCTCGGAATTCGCTCCGAGGCCGCGACGGCGGCGGCCGAGGCGGGCCTGCTCGAGTTCGGCGCGCGCGTCCGTTTTCGCCATCCGCTGGTCCGCTCGGCGGTCTACCGATCCGCGTCGCTTCAGGAGCGACAGGACGCCCACCGCGCGTTGGCGGAGGCGACCGACCCAAGGTTCGATCCCGACCGCCGCGCTTGGCACCGAGCACAGGCCGCGCCAGGCCCCGACGAGGGGGTCGCGGGGGAGCTCGAGCGCTCCGCCGGGCGAGCCCAGGCCCGCGGGGGTTTTGCGGCCGCCGCCGCGTTCCTCGAGCGGGCTGCGCTGCTGACGTCCGAACCCGCCGTCCGCACACGGCGGTTGCTGGCGGCGGCCAGGGCTAAGCACGAGGCCGGCGCCCTCGACGCCGCGCTAGGACTGCTTGTCGCGGTCGAGGCGGGGCCGCTCGACGGGTTCCAGCGCGCCTGGGTCGACCTCCTGCGCGGAGAGATCGCGGTGGAGCAGCGACGTTCCAGCGACGCTGGTCGGCTGCTCGTGAGCGCGGCCAGACGCCTCGAGTCGCTCGACGCAAATCTGGCGCGCGAGACGCACGTCGCGGCGCTCGGGGCCGCAATGGCGGCAGACGTCGACCTTCCCGGCGGGCTCGTGGAGGCTGCGCTGGCTGCGCAGGCCGCGCCGCCCGGCCCGGATCCGCCGCGTGCGGTC
>DATKFF010000126.1:0-3140 GCA_035511595.1 Solirubrobacteraceae bacterium
GCGGGGACTTGACCAGGGTTCGGCTTGCCTCGTGCTCTGTCATGCCTCGGGGTTCGCCCGGGCGCGGGTGACTCCTCCCGCGGTAGGACTATTGCAATCCGGCTCAGCGGCGCCGGGCGCCCACGCAACGCACGCCGCCACTCCCGAGCACGCCGCGCAACGGAAGCTCGCGTGAGGAGCTGCCGACCATCACCCGGTAGCAGCCGGGCGCGACGCGCCAGGCGCCGGTGGCCGTGTCCCAGTACGAAAGCGCCCTGGAGTCGATCCGCAGGCTCACGTGGGCACTCTTCCCGGGCGGGAGCTGAACACGTTCAAACCGCTTGAGCTGTGCCGGGGGCTGCGGCACGGCCGGTGCCGCGGGCAGCCCGAGGTACAGCTGCGCCGCGGCCGCCCCGGCGCGAGCGCCGACGTTCCGGACGGTGAACGACACCACCGCCCCGCTCGCCGTCGGCTTCACGCTCAGGTCGCGGTAGGCGAAGCTCGTGTACGAGAGGCCGAAGCCGAATGGGAACGCCACCGGCAGCCGGTGGGCGTCGAACCAGCGGTAGCCGACGAACACCCCCTCCTTGTAGGTCTCGCTGTCTGCGACGCCCGGATACGAGGTCACGTCGCCCGCCGTCGGCTCGTCGGCCTCCGCACGCGGGAACGTGACCGGCAGATGACCGCTCGGGTCGACGTCGCCGAACAGCACGCGGGCAATCGCGGTGCCGCCCTGCTCGCCGGGATACCAGGCCTCGAGCAGACCCTTGACCTGCCCGCGCCACGGGGTCAGGACCGGTCCGCCGGTCTCCAGCACGACGATCGTGTGCGGGTTGGCGGCGGCGACCTGGCTGATCAGCGAATCCTGGTTGCCGTACGCGTTCGGGCACTCGAGCGTCAGGCACTGGAGGTCGACGCCCTCGATCTCGTAGTCGGCGGCGACGACGATCGCGACGCTGCTGCTCTTGGCCAGGGCCGCCGCGCTCGCCGGGTCGCTGCCGTCGTTGTAGACGACCCGCACCTGCTTGCCCGCACGCGCGATGATCCCCTGCAGCGGGCTCACATCCGAGTACGGCGTCACCTGTGAGGAGCCGCCGCCCGTGAGGAACGAGTTCGCGACCTTCCCGATCACCGCGATCGACTTCAGCCGCTTGGCGTGCAGCGGGAGGATCGCATCCCGGTTCTGGAGCAGCGTGATCGCTCCCTCCTCGATCCGCTCCGCCGCAGCGGCGTGCGCCGCCTTGTCGATCTGGGCCTCGTCGTCGGTGAACGCGGGGCGGTCGAAGACCCCGAACGCGAACAGCGTGCGCAGGATCCGGCGGACGTGGTCGTCGAGCTGCGACTGGCTGACCGCGCCGCTGGTGACCGCGGCGGTTACCGGCGCCGGACCGTAGGCGGCGCCGGGCCACGGCTCGAAGTCGAGGCCGTTCTGCAGCGAGGCGATCGTGTCGTGGGCGGCTCCGTAGTCGCTCAGCACGAACCCCTTGAAGCCCCACTGCTGCTTGAGGATCCCGTTCAGCAGCGGCCCGTTCTCGCAGTTGTAGGTCCCGTTGACGAGGTTGTAGGCGCACATCACGGTGCCGACGTTGGCCTGCTTGACCGCCGCCTCGAACGGCGGCAGGTAGATCTCGCGCAGCGTCCGCTGGTCGACGTTCGCGTCGATCGCGTAGCGACTGCCGACCGTGCCCGCCCCGAGCGGCGAGCCGGGCATCCCCGAGTTGCCGGTGGGGTCCTGGCCCTCCTGGTTGTTCGCCGTGTAGATGTTGGCGTCGGCGATCACGCCCTGCGACTGGATCCCGTCGATCAGCCCGACCCCCATCTGGGAGGTGAGAAACGGGTCCTCGCCGAGCGCCTGGAAGGTGCGGCCCGCGAGCGGCGTGCGCATGATCGTCAGCGTCGGCCCGAAGATCACGTCGTTGCCCTTGAGCTTGGCCTCGTTCCCGAGCACCTGCCCGTCGGCGTTCGCGATGCCCGGGTCAAAGCTCGCCGCGACGGCCAGCTCGTCGGGCATCGCAGTCGTCGGGCCCCCGCGGATCCCGGCGGTGCCGTCGGTGAAGTTGAGCGGCGGCACGAGGCCCGGGACGCCGGCGCTGGAGCCGGTATGGCCGCTGCCGGTGACGCCGAGCAGGTTGTCCCCTGCCAGCAGCGAGATCTTCTGGCTCTGGGTCAGGTGGTCGAGCAGCAGCTGCGCCCGCTGATCGGGCGACAGCGAGGTGTTGCACCACGGGCCGGCGTCGGCGCACTGGGTCGCGGCGCGGGCCATCGGCGCGATTCCCGCCAGCGGGCCGGCGACCAGGCAGGCGAGGATCGCGAGCCGCAGCGCTGCACGTCCCTGCCGCCACCGCTGTGCGCGATCACCGCTCACGTTCCTACTCCTCCCGACTGCTCGACTGCCGCTCTCCGGAGCTATAAAATACGTGCGTGCATTTAAATGTCAAGGAGCTACCGTGGCGAGGCGATCCGCTCCCCCGCGGGCGGCACAAGCTCGCGGCCGACGCGGTCCGCTCGTCTCAGCGCGAGCGACTGCAGCGGGCGATGCTCGAGTGCGTCGCCGAGTACGGCTTTGAAGCGACGACGGTGTCCGCGGTGGTCGCCTCGGCGCGCGTATCGAGCAACGCCTTCTACGAATTCTTCACCGACAAGGCCGACTGCTTCCTGGCCGCCTGCGACGAGGTCGCGGGCGAGCTGCTGTCCGAATTGCTCGCGCTCACGACCGAGCCGAACTGGATCGAGGCGATGCGTAAGGGCGCCGGCATCTACCTGCGCTGGTGGACCGAGCGACCGGCGTTCGCGCGGGCCTACCTGCTCTCGCTCGAGGCCGCCGGCGAGCGCGCGCAAGAGCAACGTGAACGCACCTACGAGCTGTTCCGCGCGATGTTCGCCGACCTCGGGCGGCGGGCTCGCGCCGAGCAGCCCGAGCTCTCACCGCTCTCGCCGCTGGTGCCACGGGTGCTCGTCGTGGCGATCACCGAGCTGGTGGCGGAGGAGGTCCGCGCGGGGCGCGGCGAGCGGTTGCCTGAGCTCGAGGACGAGCTCGCCCGGCTCGCGATCAAGCTGCTCGCCGACGACGCGACCGCCGTCCGCGCGCTGCCGTGAGACCGGCCGCGGCCGCCCTCTCGTCACTGGCGGTCGTCGTCGCGCTCGGGTCGGTCGCGACGGAC
>DATKFF010000127.1:0-5080 GCA_035511595.1 Solirubrobacteraceae bacterium
TTCACCGTGTCGCCCGCGGCGAAGCGGTAGCCGTTGCCGTGGAGCTGGAAGGTGATCGTGCCGTTCTCGCCTTCGTCGAGGCGGTAGACACCGCGGCTGATCAGCCGCTGTTCGCCGGACGGCAGCACGTCCCACAGCCGCGCGGCGATCTCGCCGAAGGAGCCGGTCTCGGTGACGTGAGCGCTCACCGTGGGCAGGCCGAGCATCGTGAAGCCGGTGCTGAGCGTCGTGTAGTTGGCGGTGTCCGGCTCTTCTTCGGCGCTCACCGTCTTGCACGCTTCGCTCGTGCCGGCGATCGGGTCGAACGCCGCGGCCGTCGTCGGGTTCCCGCCGGCCGAGGTGAACGTCTGCGGGGCGGCGGAGCCGAACGTGACCGTGCCCTTTTTCAGCTTCGCCCATGTGCTCGCCGTGAACGGCCCTTCCGCCGGTGCGGCCGTGGGACAGGTCTGCGTGTAGGCCGTGACCGAGCCGTTCTTCGGCGCGGTCCCGCTGTGCTGCAGGAACTTCGCGAAGAAGGCTGCGCCTTTCTCGTTGAAGTCTTCGTCGGTGTTCTGCTTGTTGTCGCCGCGGCTGTGGCCGAGGTCGCCGAACATCAGCGCCGCGTAGCTCTTGACGGCGCGCGCCTGGTCATAGACGCGCAGCGACTGCTCGGGCGGGAACAGGTCGTCGGTCCAGCCGCTCTCGAGCAGCATCGCCGCGGGCTTGGCGGCGAGCGGGATCGAGTAGCCATCGTGGAAGTCGTAGATCATGTGCGCGATTTCTTCGTCTTCCGCGTTGGCCGGCTCGCCCGAGTTGACGGCGGCGAACCACTTGGTGAGGTCGGCTTCCGGGTCTGCGCCCGCCGGTGCGACGTAGCCGCTGGCCTGGCCCTCCGCGTAGAGGCCGCTCACGTAGCTCTGGATCTCGACGCCCAGGGGTTCGTAGCTCTGCCCCGGCGGCGCGATCGAATTTTCCAAGAAGCGGCCGTTCGGCTCGAGCGCATCGACGAGGTCCGACCACGGCCAGCGGGGGAAGGCGGCCTTGATTTCCATCGCTTTCCCGCCGGGGCTCTGCCACGGCGCAAATTCGCCGTTCGGGAGGCGGATGCGGTTCTTTAGGTACGCGAGCTCGATCGACTGGCCGCCGCCGTAGGAGATGCCGGTGACCCCGATCGACTTCGGCTTGGCGATCCTCTCGTCGGCGAGCAGGCCGAGCAGGTACTGGCTGTCGCGCGCCTCGTAACGCTGGTCGGCGAGCCGGATCCACCCTTCTTTGCAGCCTGGTTCGGTGCGGGATTCCGAGGTGCCGCACGAGCGGCCCCAGCCGCGGGCGGAGTAGTTGACGACGGCGAAGCCGTGCTGGGCGAAGTAGACGTTGTTGTAGTCGAACGTCTCGTTGCCGTCGCCCGCCGCGGTGGCCGACTCGAAGGCGGTCTTGCTGCCGCCCCATCCGTGCATCATCACGATCACGGGGAACGGCCCGCGGCCGCTCGGCGGCAGTGTCACGTCGACGTCGAGCGGGACGCCGTCGAAGCTCGGCACGCGTTCTTCCAGGCCGACGGTGGGGCAGAAGCGCACGCCGTCCTGGGCGGTGCAGGCGTGACCGAAGGGCGCCGGTTCGCCGCTCCGCTTGGCGGCGGCCGCCGGGGCGAGCGCGAGCGCGCATGCGCAGGCGGCCGCAAGGATCGTGGTGCGGCGGCGGTGGCCGCCGAAGGGCGTCGGCATCTGCTGTCTCCTGGCTCGCCCCCTCCCCGGACTGTTGACAGGTGGGTGTACCCGGCGGTTGCGGGATCTCAAACCGGGGCCGCGGTCAGCAGCCCGACCTCGTCCCGGTGCCCGACCTAGCGCGGCAGCGACAGCACGTGTGCGCGCGATGGGTCGATGCGCCCGTCGAGCAGATCCAGGTAGGTCGCGCGCACCGCGTCCGCCCCCTGCTCGTGGATCACCTCGAGCCAGCCGTCGGTCCACTTCACGTACGGCTCCCACGCCTCGGCGAGCCGCTTTTCAAGCTGTTCGCGACCCCACTCGTCCGAGCGCTTCGCGACGCGATCGGGGGCGAAGAAGAAGGTGGGCCGCGGCCCGGGGAGATCGTCCGGAACCGCGCCCATCTGATCGTGGTGCGTGGCGCCCACGACGGCCGAGTGGGCGAGCTCGGCGCCGTAGTGGCGGTGCACGCCCTCGCGCACCGCGGCGTCGCCCGACATGTCCACGTACACCGCGCGCCCCGTGGGCAGGTCGCCTACTTCCCCGTAGGAGAGCACGGCGTCGTAGACGCCGATCGAGCGGGCGTACTCGGCTCCGCGCTCAGAGCTGAGACCGACCACCTCGGCCGCGCCTTCGCGCGAGAGCAGGAACGCGAGCCCGCTCGCCGTCTTGCTCGACGCGCTCGAGAGCACGACCGTGTCCGCGCCGAAGATGTCGCTCTCGCGCAGGAAGTCGTCGATCAGCCATGAGGTGAAGAACAGCGGCCGCAGCAACATCTGCTGATCCTCCCGGCCGGCGTCGTAGGAGGGGTCCGCGTCGGTGCGCAGGTAGCTGTTGTAGGCAGCCGGGAGCGTGGCGCGATGCGCCGCAGTGTCCACGAAGCCGTGCGGGCCGATGCGCTCGGGGGTCACGAGCAGCTCGCTGGAAGGCGGCAGGTAGCCGTAGATCCGCGTCCCCTCCTCGAGCCCCTCGACCCGGCTCTCGGCGACCGTCGCGAACCCCCACACCGGCATCCGCCCCCATCCGTCGGGTGCCGGGAAGAACTTCCAGTAGGACATCGCCTCCCCGAACGCGGCGTAGGTGATGTTGTTCGACGTGAGCCCGAACGCCTCGACGCTGAGCACCGCCTGGCCGGGATCCGGCGCGGGCGCCGGCGCGTCCTCGAAGCGGGTCTCGTGCAGGTCGCCGCGGTCGATCAGGAAGTCCACGGCGGCAAGCTTATGGGCAGGCGGGCGACTGTGCTCGCGCCGCTGCAGAGCGGTTGCTGGTATTCAAGCGTCATGACGACCGTCGCCAGGCGCTCCGTGCGGGCCCGGCCCGCGACGCGCAGGAGCCTCCGCGGGTGAGCCCGGAACGGCTCTGGCGAATCTCCGCGTTCCTGCGCCGCAGGGGCCTGCGACGGCTCGCCCTGTTCGTCAAGAAAGTCAACTCCGCGATCTACCGCAACTCGCTCGCGCCGGGAGTGCGGTTCAGTCCCGACGTCCGCTTCCTGCACTCCGGCTTCGGCACCGTCATCCACAGCAACGTGACGATCGGGCGAGGCGTGCGGATCGGGCAGAACGTGACCATCGCCGTCCGCGCCGCGACCGGCACCGAGCAAGGGATCGTGATCGAGGACGATGTCGGGATCGGCGCCGGGGCGATCCTTCTCGCGCCCCGCGGGCGCAGCGTGCGCATCGGGCGCGGTGCCCGCATCGGCGCCGGCGCCCTGGTGGTCCGCGACGTCCCCGCCGGCGCGACGGTGGTCGCGGAGCCCTCGCGGATCGTCGAGCGCGGCGCGGCGGAACCTCACTCGCTCGAAGCGCTCGAAGTGAGGCTGGATCCCGGGCGGGAGTGAGTAGGGTTGGCCCTGTGGCTGAGCCGCTGTTCCTCAACATCGCGGACTGGCCGGCGCAGGTCCACCCGCGCCGGGCGATGCAGCTCGATCCCGAGGACGACGCCGCGCCCTGGCCCGACACGGGCGTCAACGTGCAGGTCCTCCAGCCGGGCCAGCCGAACTGCCGCTACCACTCCGAGCCGGTCCAGGAGGACTTCCTCGTCCTTTACGGCGAGTGCATCGCGATCGTCGAAGGCGAGGAGCACCGGCTGGGCAGGTGGGACTTCTTCCACTGCCCGGCGGGCGTCGAGCATGTCTTCGTCGGCGCCGGGGAGGGGCCATGCGCGATCCTCATGATCGGCTCGCGCCGGGTCGACGCGGCCCACTACCCGGTCAACGAGACGGCCGCGAAGTACGACGCCTCGGTCGCAGAGGAGACCGACGATCCCGCCGAGGCCTACGCCGACTGGCGCCAGGAGCCATGGCAGCCCGCGGCGAACCCCTGGCCGCTCGCGGACTGAGCTAGCCGCAGCCGGTGATGCCGCCGTCGAGCGGGATCACGGTGCCGGTCATGTAGGAGCCGGCGCGCGAGCACAGGAAGATGATCAGCCCCGCGACGTCGTCGGGGTGTCCGATGCGCTTCAGCGGGACGGTCCCTTCGACGGCCGCGCGCGACTCCGGGTCGTCGAGCAGGAAGGCCATCATCTTGCTCTGGAAGGGGCCCGGCGCGATCGCGTTGACCGTGATGTTCTCGGCGGCGAGCCGCTTGGCGAGGTGGCGCGTGAGCATGTGCACGGCCGCCTTGCTCGCGCTGTAGCTGTAGTTCTCGACCGACGGCGTGCGGATGCCGTCGATCGAGCCGATGTTGACCACCCGGGCGGGGTGCTCCCTCGTCGCGGCGCCACGCAGGGCTCCGAGCAGCGCGACCGTGAGGTGGAACGCGCCCTCGACGTTCGTGTGCGCGACGCGGTCCCAGCCCGTCGCCGGGAACTCCTCGAGCGGCGCGCCCCAGGTCGTGCCCGCGTTGTTGACGAGGATGTCGAGCTTCTCGAAGCGCTCGGTCGTCGCCTGCGCCAGCGCGGCTGCGCCCTCCGGCGTCGAGACGTCGCCAGGGATCCCGACGCAGTCGCCGAGCTTCCCGAGCTCGCCGGCCGCCTCCTTCACCGGGCCCTCCTTGCGCGAGGAGACGATCACGCGCGCGCCGCCTTCAACGAGGCCGCGGGCGATCATCAGGCCGATCCCGCGGGAGCCGCCCGTCACGAGGGCGGTCTTCCCCGACACGTCGAAGAGGTCGGCCATCTAGTCGGCGAATTCCGCCGGGCGCTTCTCGAGGAAGGCCGAGATCGCCTCGGGCGGAGCGAGGCCGAAGGTGCTCATGATCTGCTGACGGTCCTCGTACTCGACGGCAGCCTGCTCGGAGGGGATCTCCAGCGCCGTCCACATCCCCTGCTTGGTGAGCTGGACGCCCCACGGCGTCAGCTCGGCGATCTGGCCCGCGGCTTCGAGCGCCCGGTCCGCGAGCGCCTCCTGGGGGACGAGGTCGGCGACGAGGCCGATGCGGAGCGCCTCCTGCGCGTCGACG
>DATKFF010000128.1:0-4267 GCA_035511595.1 Solirubrobacteraceae bacterium
TGGCTCGGCCGGATGATGATGCTCGGCAGGCCAGACTCACGGACGAGCCGCTCGCCCTCCTGCTTTGAGCGCCCGTACGCAGTCTGCACCGGCAACGTCGAGGCCTCGTCGAGCACCGCGCCGCCGGCGTCGCCGGTGACGACGGTCGAGGCGAACACGAAACGCATCCCGCCGACGCTGCTGCACGCGTGGAGCAGCCGGCGCGTTCCCTCGACGTTGACCTCGTCGATCTTGTGGGGGTTGCGCTGCGTGGCGATCTCGGCGGCCAGGTGGATCACGCACCCGGGACGGATCCGCTCAAAGGCATCCGTCAGCGTCGCGCCGTCGCTGAGGTCACCGTTGACGGCCGTGGTCCCGGCGGGCTCGGATCCAGGGCGGCGAACGAGCGCCGATACCTCGTGGCCGCGTGACGCAAGCTCGGCGCACACGGCGTTCCCGAGGAAGCCGCTGGCCCCCGTGACGAACGCCTTCAAACGGCGACCTGCTGAACGAGGTCCCGCGCGGGCTCGATTCCCCACCGTCGCGCGACCTGCTCGAGGCCCTCGTCGAGCCCCCAGCGGTCCGGACGGATCTCGCCCTCGTGTCGCGGGCTGGCGCCCTTCAGCGCCATGCACCCCGTGTTGTCGCCGAGCGCGCGGATCTCCTCGACGTCGGCGGCGGTCAGCCTGATGTCCGGCGGCAGCGCCGCCAGCTCGGCGCGCTTGTCCTCGATCGACCGCGCGTGTGGCCCGATCTCCTGGATCAGCGTGGGCGCGGTGCACGACACGGGGGCGTGCGCGAGGTTCCACTGACACGCGAGCTGGATCATCGTCAGCCCCGTGCGCTCGGCGATCGGCCGCATCGACTCGATCCGCTCCCGCCCCGCCTCGATCCAGCCGGCGGGCCGGAAGCCGCGGTGGTCGCGCTCCGGGAACTCCTGGCCCGGGACGACGTCGTCGAAGAACAGCCCGCCGTAGTCGACCACGCGGGTGATGAGCTTGACGTCCTGGGCGGCCGCGGCGGCGAGGCTCAGCTCCCCGGGCCACGGCTCGAGCGGGTTGAGGATGATCATCGCCCAGTCGATCAGCGCACCGAACCGCTCGAGGCAGGCGATCAGGTCGAGCGTGAAGCCATTGGCGGGGCCGGGCGCGACGCCGATCATCCGCGTCAGCCCGGACTCACGCAGCGCTGCCATTCCGCTCCACACGGCCTCGCTCGTGTAGCCGGTTCGGTCCGGGTTGTGCAGCAGCAGCAGATCGAAGCTTTCGAGCCCGCAGCGCTCGAGGCTCCGCTCGGTTGCCATCCGCAGGTAGTCCGCGTAGCCGCTCTCGGAGCGCAGGCTCGGGTCGGTGAACCGTGGGAACCCCTTCGGCCCGTCGCGCTCGCCCTCGTAGAAGTCGTGGCCGACCGCGCCGACGATGCACATCTCGTCACGCGCGCGGCCGGCGATCGCGCGACCGAGCATCCGGTCGGCCTCGCCCTCGCCGTACACATCGGCGGTGATCACAGTGTCGATCCCCTCGCCGGGCGTGATCAGGGAGACGAACCGCTCGTCGTCGATCGGCTCGCCGAAGCGCATGAAGCGCCCGCCGCTCCAGGTGCCGACGGCTGTGCGGCCGAGGTCGATCGCTGGATCTGGCGCTGGCATCGGCTCTGGAGTTTAGGTGGGCGCCGGCAGCGCTTGATGGCGCCCGCGCGTCACCGCTGCCGCCACCACCTCCCACTCTGCAGGTCGTGGAACACGACCTCGTCACGTCCGCAGACGGTCACGACCTCCCAGTAGCGGCGGCGGAGCGGGCGGTCGGTCCACCAGCGATCCTCCACCAGCCAGGACTCGCGCACGGCGTCGACGACGCGATCGCCGACCTGGAGCGGGCGGCCGTCCTCGCCGGCGTTGACCGCGATGCGGCGGGGGACGGCGAGCCGGCGGGGACCGTTCATCTGGCGCCCACCGCCCTCATCCCTCGAACGGCGCCAGCACCGAGCGGCGCTCGGGGAAGCGCGAGTCGGGATCGACCTCGAGCACGCGCAGCGCGGCGTCGGGGCCCGCCGCGGCGCGGGTCTGGCGGATCGCTTCACGCAGGCGAGCGGCGCGTGCGGCCGCAGCGTCATCCAGCAGCCCCCGCTGGTCGCTGGCAGGGGGCCCGAACCGCTCGACCGCCAGTCGCAGCTCCTCGGCGGGAGCGGGCATCGAGACCAGCCGCGGGGCGAGCGCGAGGCGCATCCGGACCGGGTCGGCGAGCGCTTCGCGGAACACCACCTGCTCACGCCAGGTGCCGCCGCCCTCGACCAGCACGGCAGAGAGCACCACCGCCCGCAGCGTCCGCCCGCGCCGCTCCCGCCGCGCGAGCAGGCGGTCGATCAGGAGACCCAGCCCGCGTTCGAGCTGCATCCCGGAGGCGGCCTCGGGCAGCTCGAGCGACTCACGGACCAGCTCGCTGGCGGGCCGCGGGCGCAGCGCGCCGTCGCCGCCGCTGGCGAGCTCGTGCGCGAGCAGACCCGGCGCGCCGAAGCGGTCGGCCAGCGCCGCCCGCGGCAGCACCGCCAGCTCGCCGAGCGAGCTCACGCCCAGGCGCTCGAGCGCCTCGGGCAGCTCGGCCAGCGCGGGGCGAGCGCGCAGCAGCGCCACCGGCATCGTGGCCAGGAAGGCGCGGGCCTCCTCCCGCCCACCCGCGACGATCACCGGCCGGCGCACCCGCGCCCGCGTGGCGGCCGCCACGGCCGCGAACCGCGACGGCGCAACGCCATAGCGGGCCGGCACGCGCAGGGCGCGGCGCGCGGTCGCCAGGACGCCCTCGATCCCACCGTGCAGGCGGATCAGCCCGCGGGCCTCGAAGCACGCCAGCCCGGGGCGCTCGGGTTCGACCGCCGCCCCGATCGACTCGAGCCGCACCAGCAGCCGCTCCCATCCGTCGGCGACGCCGGCCGGATCCGGCGGCACCAGCGTCAACCGTGGGCAGCGCGCGAGCGCCTCCCCCAGCCGCATTCCCGGATGGACGCCGAACGCCTCCGCCGCGAGCGTCACCTCGCCGATCACCTGAACGCCGCCGGGGGCTGGGGCGAGGGCCGCCGGGGTCTGGAGCAACTCGGTCCTATCGCCCGTGGCGACGGTCAACTGGAAACGGGGAAACAGAGCGCAGACGATCATCTAGGCGAACGCATGTTCGCACTTCCCGGAGACAGATGCGCGGTGATACGGTCCGCTTCATGGCGCCTCCCAACCCGCTTGACATCGCCGCCTCGGGCGTTCGCACGCTGCGGGCCTTCGGCCAGCGGATTCCCAACGCGGGTGGCGTGCTCGCTCCTTCGCTGGAGGGTGCCGTCGCGGGCCGCACCGTGCTGATCACCGGCGCCTCCTCCGGAATCGGGAAGTCGACCGCGCTCAAGATCGGCGAGGCCGGCGGGACCGTGCTGCTGGTGGCGCGGACCGAGGAGAAGCTCCAGGAGGTCGCCAACGAGATCGAGGACCTCGGCGGGGTCGCGTATGTCCACCCCTGCAACCTGTCCGACGTCGACGACATCGATCGGATGGCCGAGGAGGTGCTCGACGAGCACGAGGCGGTCGACATCCTGATCAACAACGCGGGGAAGTCGATCAGGCGCTCGCTGGACCGCAGCTACGACCGCTTCCACGACTTCCAGCGCACGATGCAGCTGAACTACTTCGGTCCGGTCAAGCTGATCCTCGACCTGCTCCCGTCGATGCGGGAGCGGGGGAGCGGCCACATCATCAACATCTCGACGATCGGGCTCCAGGTGAACACGCCTCGGTTCGCCGCATACGTGGCCTCGAAGGCGGCGCTCGACGCGTTCTCACGGTCGATGGCGCCCGAGGTGATCGGCGACGGCGTGCACGTGACGACGATCTACATGCCGCTCGTGCGCACGCCGATGATCGCGCCGACGAAGATGTACGACCGCTTCCCGACGCTCAGCCCCGACGAGGCCGCGGACATGATCACCGACGCGATCCGCAAGCGGCCCAAGCGGATGGCCACGGCGATGGGAACGATCGGGCAGATCACCTACGCGATCGCTCCCGGCGCGCAGGACCTGGTCGCCAACCAGGCCTACCAGCTGTTCCCGGAGGGCGATCGCAACAGGGGCGACGGCGCCAATCCCGAGAAGGAAGAGCCGAGCGCCGAGCAGCGCGCGTTCGTGCGGGCCACTCCCGGAGTGCACTGGTAACGACAAACTGAGGAGCAAGCGGTGAAGCTCGAAGGCATCCACCACGTCACAGCGATCACCGCCGATGCTCAAGCGAATGTCGACTTCTACGCCGGGGTGC
>DATKFF010000129.1:0-3879 GCA_035511595.1 Solirubrobacteraceae bacterium
TGCTCCTTGTTGCCGAAGTAGGCATACAGCATCGCCTTGTTGCTGTGGGCGGCGGCGGCGATCCGGTCCACGCGGGCGCCCGCGATGCCGTGCTCGGTGAACTCCTCGGTGGCGGCGGCCAGGATGCGCCGCTTCGTGTCCGCTGCGTTCCTCGCCATGGGCACCAGTTTACAACCGACCAGTCAGTTGACAACTCCGCACGCGGCGTCTTAGATGGTAATTACCAACTAGATGGTTACCTGGAGGTGGCGGCATGGCGAGCCACGTCACCGACGACCTATCAGCCGAGACGATCGCACTCAGCCGCGACGAGCTGTGCGAGCGGATGAGCAGCAACTTGGGCCGCTGCGGCGCGCACAACGGCATCGCCGCCGCGATCGCCGCGACGGTGTCCTGGTGGGCGACGAAGTTCGGCTTCCGCCTCGCACGTAGCAGTGACGACTGGCAGACCGGGGGCGTCCGGCCAAGCCGAGAGAGCCTGTGGCCGACGTTGGCGGCAGGTCTTTGCCCATCCAAAGAAAGCGAGCGAGGAGGTTACGGTGGCTATTAGCGATAGAACGGGGCGTTCCACCGATGTCGCCGTGATGCTGCGGGTCAACGGGGATGCGCGGCGTTTGCGGCTGGATAGCCGGGTGACGCTGCTCGACGCGCTGCGCGAGCACCTCGGCCTGACCGGGACGAAGAAGGGCTGCGATCAGGGGGCGTGCGGTGCGTGCACGGTCCTAGTCGACGGCAAGCGCGTGCTGTCCTGCCTCACCCTCGCCGCGCAGTGCGAGGGCCGAGAGGTGACGACGATCGAAGGGTTGGCGCGGGACGGGGAGCTGCATCCGGTGCAGGAGGCGTTCATCCGGCATGACGGCTTCCAGTGCGGCTACTGCACGCCCGGGCAGATCATGTCGGCGGTCGCCCTGCTGGACGAGGGGCGGGCCGGCTCGGATGAGGAGATCCGAGAGTTCATGAGCGGCAATCTCTGCCGTTGCGGCGCGTATCCGAACATCGTGGCGGCGATCCGCGAGGTCGCGGCGGAGGGAGGCAGTAATGCTCGGGTTTGAGTACGTTCGGGCGTCGGACGTCGGCGAGACGGTAGCGACGGTGAGCGCCGATCCCGCTGCTGCCTATCTCGCCGGCGGCACGACCCAGGTCGACTTGATGTTGAAGGACGGCGTGGTCGCACCGCAGCGGCTGGTCGACATCACCCGTCTGCCGCTGCGCGGGATCACCCGACGCGACGACACGCTCCAGGTCGGGGCGCTGACAACGATGGAGGAGTTCGCGGCCGATCCGGCGGTGGCCGAGCGGTTGCCGTTGCTCCGCGAGGCGTTGCTGGCTGGCGCGTCGCCGCAGTTGCGCAACATGGCGACGATCGGCGGGAACCTGCTGCAGCGCACGCGCTGCCGTTATTTCCGCGACTGGACGGTGGCGGCGTGCAACAAGCGCGCGCCGGGGTCGGGCTGCGCGGCCGTCGCCGGGCTGGCGAGGATGCACGCGATCCTCGGCGCGAACGAGCACTGCATCGCGTTGCACGCGTCGGACCTCTGCGTGCCGCTGGTCGCCCTCGATGCCGTTGTCCACATCCGAGGGGTGGACGGCGCGCGGATCGTTCCGCTGACCGAGTTCTATGTGCGCCCGGGCGATCGTCCGGACGTCGAGAATGTGCTCGAGCATGGGGAGCTGATTACGCAGGTGGACGTGCCGCTGCTGCCGGTCGGTGCGGGGTCGGGCTACCTGAAGGTGCGCGACCGCGCCTCGTACGAGTTCGCCGTCAGCTCCGCGGCGGCGGCGCTGCTGATTGAGGACGGTACGGTCGTGGAGGCGCGCCTCGCGCTCGGCGGCGTCGGGACGATCCCGTGGCGTGCGCGCGAGGGTGAGGCGACCCTCAACGGAGCACCCGCCAACGACCAGACGTTCCGGGCTGCGGCGGAAGCTGCGCTTCGCGATCCGTTCACGGTCCCTGGCACAGCGTTCAAGGTCGAGCTGGCCAAGCGTACGATCGTCCGCGTCCTGCAGACCGTGTCGGAGGCACAGTCATGACGGTTCTCGTCGTGAACAAGCTTCTCGGTGACCCCGTCGATCGCGTTGACGGACCGCGCAAGGTGAGCGGCGCCGCTCCGTACCCGTCGGACGTCACGCTTCCGGATCTGGTTCATGCCGCGCTGGTGCAGTCGACGATCGCCGCCGGGACGATCAGCAGGATCGACGCCGGAGTTGCGGAGGCCGCGCCGGGGGTGCTGGCTGTCATCACCTACGAGAACGCGCCAGCTCTCGCGGAGGGGCCGAGGACGCCGGTCCTTGGCCCCACGCCCCGTTTCCCACTTCAGGACAACCGCATCCTGCATCACGGCCAGCACGTGGCCATCGTGGTGGCCGAGACGCTCGAGCAGGCAACCGCTGCGGCGCGGCTCGTCAGGATCGACTACGAGGAGACGGCGCCGGTACTGGGCATCGACAATCCCGAAGCGGCGGTTCTGCGCAATCCGTTGGGGCCGGGGATCCAGCGCGGCGATGCCGCCGCCGCGCTCGCTTCAGCCGACGTGGTCTACGACGAGACGTTCACCCTCGGGGCGGAGACCAACAACCCACTTGGGCTCTTTGCCACCGTGGCCCGTTGGGAAGGCGACCGGCTTATCGTCCATGAACCAAGCCAGTGGCCGACGCTGGCGCGCCAGACCCTCGCCACCGTCTTCAACGTGCCGGAGAACAACGTCCGGGTGCTCGCTCCGTATGTGGGAGGCGGGTTCGGGGCCGGACTCCGCATCTGGCCACACGCGATCTTGACCGTGCTCGCAGCTCGGGTCGTGAACCGCCCGGTCAAGCTGGTGCTGACCCGGCCGCAGATGTTCACCTCCGTCGGTCACCGGCCAGCGAACAGGCAACGCCTGCGGCTCGGTGCCACCCGGGAGGGCCGGCTGGTTGCCATCGATCACGAGGGCACCTCGACGCGCGCGATCGAGGACGCCGATATCGAGCCCGCCAGCCTGGAAACGGGCGCCGCGTATGCCTGTCCGAACGTCGCGACGCACGACCGGCTGGTGCGGCTCAACGTTCCGGTCCCTGGTTGGCTGCGCGGCCCGGGCACGACCGAAGGCAACTTCGCGCTCGAGTCGGCGCTCGACGAGTTGTCCTACACACTGCGTATCGACCCGATCGAGCTGCGGTTGCGCAACTATGCCGAGGTTCAGCCGCAGTCGGGTCTGGCGTGGTCGAGCAAGGCTCTGCGCGAGTGCTACCGGGTCGGCGCCGAACGATTCGGCTGGACAAGGCGCACCCCCCAGATCGGATCGATGCGCGAGGGCAATTGGCTGGTCGGCTACGGGATGGCTGGAGTCACGTTCGGGGGTGCCCAGCTGCCAACTCAGGTCAGGATCTCGATCCGCCGAGACGGCAGTGCTCACGTGCGGAGCGCGGCCACCGACATCGGAACCGGCACCTACACGATCGCGACGCAGCTTGCGGCGGGGTTGCTCGGACTCGACCTCGGCCAGGTACGCGTCGAGATCGGTGACAGCGACTTGCCGTCCGCAGCGCCGTCCGGCGGCTCGGGGCTGGCGACGTCGCTGGGCGGCGCGATCCACGATGCCGCCGGCGCCCTGCTTCGGGCCTTCCTCAGCGTCCTAGCCGATGATGATCGGTCGCCGCTACAGGGCAGGCGGCCGGACGACGTTACCGTCACGGACGGCCGTATTCACCTTGTCGACGACCCCTCGGTCGGTGAGACCTACAGCGACATCCTGGCCCGCCACGAACTGGATGAGCTGACGGCGGATGGCGAAATCAACCCGCAGCCAGAGGGTGCGGGTATGGCACCGGCCGGCCCGTTCGCCGCCCGGTTCGCCGAAGTGCGCATCGACCCGGAACTTGGACTGCTGCGGATCGCGCGGA
>DATKFF010000130.1:0-4469 GCA_035511595.1 Solirubrobacteraceae bacterium
GAGCGTGACGAGGCCGACAAGCTCAAGGCCGAGCTCGAGGAAGCCGGTGCGAGCGTCGAGCTGACGTAGTTCGCTTGAGGCGCGCCGGGTTTCCGGCGCGCCCCGCGAGCGTTATCCGGCAATCACGGGCTGGGATGACCGTGATTGCCGCGTAGGTCTCGATTTCCGAACACTGCGCGACACGGACTCCCGCCTGCCTCGGTGATTGCCGGATAACGGTCGCCGTTCGAGGCCACCCAGCCGTTAGGAGGCGGTGCGCTGCCTCACCAATGGCCCCGGTGCACCACCTCGTCAAACGGCCTGCGATTCGGGCGCCGGATCGGTTGGAGCGGACGATCGGCGGGGTAGCCGAGGTCGACCAGATAGGCAACCCGCCGATCGCCCGGCAGCCCGAGGACCTCACGCGCCTTCGCCTGGTCCGGAACCCCGGCGTGGCCGCTGCCGACGCCTAGATCCGCCGCGGCGATCATCATTGCCATCGTCGCCTGCCCGAGGTCGTACCGCGCCCGCTCACGGACGACCTGATCTTCGTAGTCCTCCATCACGAGCGCGATCGTCGCAGCGGAACTTGCCACATGCCCGGAACCGGGGCCCACATGCGAGAGCTCCTCTAGCTGTGCACGGTCGGTGAGCACAACGAAGTCCCACGGTTGCCAGTTTTGCGAGGAGGGAGCGCGCCGCCCGGCCTCGAGGATCCGATCGAGCACTTCCGCTGGGATCGGGCGATCCTCGAACTTCCGGACGTTTCGGCGGGATGTGATCGCGTCCCAGGTCTCCATACGCAGGCCCCTTTCTCTCGCTTCGGTCGCCTCAGCGGATCATCGCGGATCACGCATCCACCGGTGTCGGACCGCGCGTCCCCAAGGTCGCCCCGGCGCTGGCCGTCACGACGAATGCGATCGCGACCACGTCGAGCACGCTCAGCCCTTGGCCGATCACCACGAATCCGGCGAGCGCTGCCATCGCGGGCTCGATGCTCATGAGCACGCCGAACACGTGGGGACGGATGCGCCGCAGCGCCTCGAGCTCAAGCGAGTACGGAACGAACGAACTCAGCATCGCGACCGCGAAGCCGACCGCCAGGTACGCCGGGTGGAGGAGGTTGGTGCCGGCGTCGGCGATCCCGAACGGGATCAGCGGCAGCGTGGCGATCGCCATTGCGATCGCGAGCCCGCTGCCGCCGCTGAAGGTCCGCCCGACGCGGGCGTTCAGCAGGATGTACGCGGCCCAGAAGCCACCCGCCACGAGCGCAAACAAGATCCCGGCGACGTTCGACGCGCCGAAGCCGCCGAGGAGCGCGACGCCGGCGGCGGCGAGCAGCGCCCAGACGACGTCCAGCCGGCTCCGCGATCCGGCCAGCGCCACCCCGAGCGGTCCAAGGAACTCGATCGTCACCGCGATGCCCAGGTGGATTCGATCGAGCGCCTCGTAGAAGCTCAGATTCATGAACGCCAGCGACAGCCCGAACAGCGCCGCGAGGCGGAGCTCGTGCGCGGTGAGGGCTCTCACTCTCGGACGCCAGACGGCGCAGAGCACGACCGCCGCGAACAACACACGCACCAACACGGTGCCGGCGGGTCCAAGGTGCACGAACAGCTTGGTGGCAAACGCCGCTCCCACCTGCACGGAGGCGATGCCCACGAGCACCAGCCCGGGGGCTGGCACGCGGTCAAATATCGACTTGTCGAAGGCCGTGGTCGCGCGGAGCTCTGCTTCCTGCATGCTCCTTCCACGCTAGATCATCGGCCCGCCCTGCTAATTCCCGCTTGCGTGCGCGCCTGGCGGTAGTTTCACGCGCGGCGCTCCCGTGGCATCCACGGGGCACGTCGCCTTGTGGACCTCCTCCGTCAGCGCCTTCAGCCGCTCGGCCAGGCTGTGGATCTGCTCGGTGAGGTCGGTGTTCTTCTCGAGCAGCTGGCTCTGGTACTGCGCGAGCTCCTCACGGTGCTTGGCGGAAGCTTCCTCGTTGGCTTTGTCGGTCCGCGTCTGCGCCTTCTGGGCGATGATCACGAGCGCACCCGTGTAGAAAGCGACCGCCGAGAACAGCAGGTTCAGCAGGATGAACGGCGCCGGGTCGAAGCCCTTCCCATTCACCAAGCCGGTCCACGAGTTGCTGAGGAAGTGGATCACGTGGTTGGAGAGCACCCAGCCGAGGATCAGCCCCGAGCTCACCAGCAGGAAGCCCACAGTGCCCATGCCGCTGGCGACGGCCTCCGACACGCGCTCCATGAAGCTGCTGCCCCCGGCATACGGGGAGGACGACTTCGAGCCCGAGTGCTGATAGTGCGGGAAATACCGCAGTGGATCTTTGATCTGCATCGCGTTCTCCTTGGCGCACCGGCTTTGACGGGAAGCGTGCGGATGATGACCGTCCGCAAGGACGCAAGTGGCACTTGACAGCCCGCTCCATCTGCGCGTATCCTAAGACTATTAGGTAACTACCTAGGAGACTTAGGCATATGAAGACCGTTCACGTCACCGACAATCTCATCCAGCTCGACCGCGCGCACTTCGTCAACGCCTACCTCGTCCGCGAGCCGGATGGGTTCACGCTCGTCGACACGACGCTCGGCGGCGCGGCCGACGATCTGATCGCGGCGGCGCGATCGGCGGGAGGGGAGATCCGTCGGATCGCGCTGACCCACGGACACCTGGATCACGCCGGGTCGCTCGACGCCCTCAAGTCGAGGCTCGGCGACGGGGTCGAGGTGCTGGAGGGCGACCTCGACGCGCGGATCCACGCCGGCGAGCAGGTCGTCGAGGGAAAGCTCCGCGGCTCCTGGCCGAAGCACCTCACGACCAGGCCTGACGTTCGCCTTGTCGGGGGCGAGCGGATCGGCAGCCTGGAGGTGGTTCCCACGCCCGGCCACACGCCGGGTCACATGGCGTTCCTGGACACGCGTGACCGGAGCCTGATCGCGGGCGACACGTTCACCACGTACTGGCGGGCCGAGGTCCCGAACCGGTTGCTGCAGCCGTTCCCGCTGGCGGCGATGGGGACCCAGGACCGCGAGCAGGTCGTCAACTCCGCTCGCGCGCTCCGCAGGCTCGAGCCGACGACCCTCGTCATCGGCCACGGGCCGGCGGTTCGCTCGCCCGCCGCGGCGATGGACGCCGCGATCAGCCGCGCCTCGCGCGGCTGATGCCACGCGCCGGCCTGGACACGGCCGCGGTGGTCGACGCGGCCGCGACGATCGCCGACGCTGAGGGGCTCGAGGCGCTCACGCTCGCGGGCCTCGCGGCCGCGCTTGGGGTCCGGGCTCCGTCGCTGTACGCGCACGTCGACGGGCTCGAGGATCTCCGGCGCCGGCTCGGTGCGCGCGGCGCGCGCGGGTTGGCGGATGCGCTCGGCCGCGCGGCGGCGGGCCGCTCGGGGACGGAAGCGCTCGAAGCCGTCGCGGACGCGTACCGGGCCTACGCCCGGGCGCATCCCGGGAGCTATGCGGCCGCGCAGCGCGCCCGTGAGCTGAGCGGGAGCGACGAGGCGATCGCGGCCGCCACCGCCGCGGTCGACGTGGTCCTCGCGGTGCTGCGCGGATACGGCCTCGAGGGCGACGACGCCGTGCACGCCACGCGAGAGATCAGGGCCGCCCTCCACGGGTTCGTGCTGCTGGAGGCCGTCGACGGGTTTGCGATCGACCTGTCGATCGACGAGAGCTTTCGGCGGCTGGTAGCCACGCTCGACGCCGGTCTTCGGGCATCGAGGTGAAAGCGCGGGGGCGCACGCGCGTTCATTGCCCCGCGTCCGACGCGCGGTTGGACCGGGCGCCGCCAGTTGACCCACCGGGACCACAAACACCCCTTCACGCGGGCTCGTCTTTCGATTGCCTGCCTCGTAACGGCGCTCGCCGTTTCGCTCGCGCCCGGTTCCGCGAGCGCGGCGCTCCCCGTGATCGCGCCGGCGCCGCCGATCGCCGCCGAGCAGTTCGGCGCCAACACGGGCGTGCTGTTCAACAGCGGCACGTATTCAGGCGCCCAGATCGACCAGCAGATCGCCGCGCTGGCGCGAACGGGGACGACCGTCGTGCGAAGCGATGCGATGTGGGAGTACAGCGAGCCGCAGCCGCCCGTCGGCTTCGTGCACCGCTACGACTGGACCTTTGACGACCAGATCGTCACCACGCTGGCCGCGCACGGCCTCCAGTGGCTCCCGATCATCGACTACTCCGCCTCCTGGGCCCAGTCGGTGCCCGGCCGGGACCACTCACCGCCCGCGTCCGTCGACGACTACGCGGCGTACGCGGGGGCGCTCGCGGACCGGTACGGACCGGGGGGCGTGTTCTGGCTCGAGAACCCCCAGCTCACGCCGGAACCGGTCGAGAACTACGAGATCTGGAACGAGCCCGACAACCCCACCTACTGGTATCCCGTCCCGAACCCGGCGCTGTACGCCGAGATGTACGCGAACGCCGGCGCCGCGATCACCGCCGCCGCGCCCGGCGCCCGCGTGATCGTCGGCGGCCTGACCC
>DATKFF010000131.1:0-7169 GCA_035511595.1 Solirubrobacteraceae bacterium
CGCCCTGCGGTCCCGCCGCCAGGTGTGGAGCGCGGCGCGCGCGAACCGCACGCCGTAGCGCAGGTTCCCGTCCTTCTTGGTACGCCCGGCCTCGAGGCTGCGGTCACGCATCGTGGTCGGGACCTCCGCCAGGCGGTAACCATTCAGCGCGGCGGAGATCATCAGCTCGGAGGCCTGGTACTGAGGCTGCTCGAGCGTGACCGCCTCGGTCACCTCGCACCGCATCGCCCGAACGCCGCACGCGGGATCCGTGATCCGGTGGCGGACCATCAGACTGAAGAGTGCGCCGAACACGAGCACGCCGAGGCGACGCACCGGATCGGTCGTCAGCTCCGAGCCTAGGCGGCGGGAGCCGGAGACGAAGTCCGCACGGCCGTCGAGGATCGGCTGAACGACGCGGCTCAGCTCGTTCGGCTCGTACTGGCCGTCGGCGTCGATCGTCGCGATCACCTGCGCGCCGCGCGCGCGTGCCAACCAGTAGCCGAGCCGCAGGGCGGCGCCCTGGCCGCGGTTGACGGGGACGTCACAGACAAGCGCGCCCGCCTCGGCGGCGCGTGCCGCGGTGGCGTCGCTGGACCCGTCGACGACGAGGATCAGCTCGGCCTGCAGGCCCGCGATCTCCCTCGGGATCTCGGCGACGACCCCGGCGACGGTCGGCGCCTCGTTGTAGGCGGGGATCACGACCGCGACCGGGGCGCCGAGCCCCGGCGGGTTGGCGGCCAGGAAGTCGGCGGCGGCGGCGCGCTCGACCGGCTCGAGCAGGGCGATCTCGGTGTCGGTCTCGAACTGCCTCATCGGGGCCACGCTCATCGCGGCGCTCCGACAGCGCCCACCCCTGCCGCGACCGCGTCGAGGTCGAGACCCGACCACTCGTCCCAGACGCCGACCAGTCCCTCCTCCAGCGTGTACCGGGGCGACCATCCGGCCGCGTGCGCGCGACCCGGGTCGACGACCACTGCTGGCATCTCGCCCGGTCGCGCCGGGCCGTGGCGCACCTCGAGCGGGGCTCCGGTGACGTTCCGCACCGCCTCGACCACCTCGTGTACCGACAGCGAGCGGCCCCCGCCGATCACCATCGGCCCGGCCCAGTCCTCGGTCGTCAGCCCGAGCCGGACGGCCGCGGTCACGTCGGCGGCGTGGACGTAGTCGCGCACCTGGGTGCCGTCGCCGTAGATCTCGAACGTCTGGCCCAGGCGGATGGCCCGCATCAAGCGCGCGACGATGCTGTCCTTCGCCTGCATCCCGGGGCCGTAGACGTTGGTCAGCCGCATCACCGCGCAACGCAACCCGTACGAGGCGGTGTACGCGGACATCAGCATTTCGCCGGCCGCCTTCGTCGCGCCGTAGGGGGTCAGGGGGCGGAGCGCCGCGGCCTCGGTGATCGCAGGTGCGGTCATCGGGCCGGTGACCGCGTTCGTGGACGCGAACACGAGCGCGGTGGCACCCGCGGCGCGCCCGGACTCGAGCAGCGCGGAGGTGGCGGCGACGTTCGTCCTGAAGGTCAGCTCGGGATGCTCCACCGAGCGAAGCACGGAGGTCACCGCCGCGAGATGGACGATCCCGTCGAAGCCTCCCTCCATCGCCGCGTCGAGCACGTCCTGCTCGGCGATGTCGCCGCGGACGATCTCTACCTCGGGGTCGGGGTGCGGCTGCAGGTCCACCACGCGGACGTGGGCGCCCGCGTCCGTCAGGTCCGAGACGACGTGGCGGCCGATGAAGCCCGATCCGCCGGTGACGAGAATGCGACGGGCAGCCAGTTCCGCCGCCGAGCCGGTGCTCACGTCTTCGCTAGCTCGCGCGCGGTCCGCGGCAGCTCGCTGGCGGTATCCGCCCACCTGACCGTCGGCATCACCGCCGTGAGGTCGACGCGCTCCTTGTGACGCACCACCACGTCGAACAGGTGGTCAATCAGCGTCGTGGACAGGAGCGTCGGCTTCAGCCCGAGGCTCTCGAGCGCGGTGTGGACGACGTTGTAGTAGTGGTCGTAGATCTCCACCCGCGGATTGTCGACGTGCTCGATCGTCGCCTCGCCTGGGAACTCGTTCGCGACCGTTTCGGCGATCTCGTTGATCGACTTCGACTCCGTCATCTGGTTGAAGACGCGGAACTCGCCGCGATCGGCGGGGTTCTCGGACGCGATCCTGATGCACTCGACGGTGTCGACGATGTTGATCAGGCCACGGGTCTGAGAGCCGTTGCCGTACACGGTCAGCGGATGGCCGAGCACGGCCTGGATGATGAAGCGGTTCAGCACCGTTCCGAAGACCCCGTCGTAGTCAAAACGGGTCGCGAGCCGCGGGTCGAGCTTCGTCTGCTCGGTCTCGGCGCCGTAGACGACGCCCTGGTTCAGGTCCGTGACACGCATCCCCCAGATCCGGCATCCGAACTCGAGGTTGACGCTGTCGTGGACCTTCGAACAGTGGTAGAAGGAGCCGGGCCGCTTCGGGTAGACCATCCGGTCCTTGCGGCCCTTGTGCTCGACCTCCAGCCAGCCCTCCTCGATGTCGATATTGGGCTGGCCGTACTCGCCCATCGTCCCGAGCTTGACCAGATGGATGTCGCGGTCGATGTCGCCGATCGCGTACATCACGTTGAGGTTGCCGACGACGTTGTTGGTCTGGGTGTAGACCGCGTGGGCCTGGTCGATCATCGAGTACGGCGCGGCCCGCTGCTCGCCGAAGTGGACGACCGTGTCGGGCTGGAAGTCACGGACCATCTGATGCACGAACGCCGGGTCGACCAGATCGCCGACGTATGACTTGATGTCGTTGCCGCTGACCTCGCGCCAGGCGGTGATCCGATCATCCAGGGTCGCGATCGGGATGAGGCTCTCGACCCCCATCTCCTCGTCGTAGCCGCGGCGGGCGAAGTTGTCGTTGACGGCGACCTCGTGGCCGAGCGCGCTCAGATGGAGGGCGGTCGGCCACCCGAGGTATCCGTCACCGCCAAGAACAAGGATTTGCATACGGGGTGCCTTTACGTTCGTGTGATCTGCGACGCCCCCGGTGTCCGGCAGGGGCGCGTCGGGACGTTGAGGGCGTGGGCCCGCGAGCGCACGAGAATAGCCGACCGCACGCTCGCAAGTAGGCCGAACGGTGTGGAAGGTTACAAGCATGTAGCGACACGCCGCGAGGGTTGAGCTTGCGTTGAGGCGCCGACGTTACGGTCATGCTTCCTCACCGCGTACCGGCGATTGCTACCGTCCCCGCGTCCATGTCAGACCAGACTCTCGAGGCACCACCGCTCCAGATCCCAGACGGGCGGGCGCGACAGGCGCCGACCGTGCACGAGAATCGGCTGGTGGCGCTGGCCCGCCGCTACCCGTGGGTGGTCGGCACGATCGCCTTGCTGCTCGTCTCGTTTGTCGTGGTCCTGTGGGCCGGCGTGCGCCCCGGATATGACCCGTACGGCTGGCTGACCTGGGGCAAGCTGTCGATCCACGCCAAGCTTGACACGAACGGCGCGCCGTCGTGGAAGCCGCTTCCGTTCCTGTTCACGGTGCCGTTCGCCCTGTTCGGCAAGTACCAGCTGTGGCTGTGGATGGTCACGTCGGTGGCGATCTCGCTGGCGGGCCCGGTGTTCGCCTGGCGGATCGCGTTCCGGCTCACGGGCGCCGACCCCGCCCGGCGCTACGCCTCCTACGCGGCCGGCCTCAGCGCCGCCGTGTTCATGCTTCTGATCCAGGACCCGATCGCGCCGGCCAGCTACATCCACTACCTGTTGAGCGCCGAGTCCGACACGATGATCGTCGCGCTCTGCCTGGCGGCGATCGACTGCCACCTTTCGGGCCGGCACCGGTGGGCGTTCTGGATCTGGTGGCTCGGCTCCCTCGGACGGCCCGAGGTGTGGCCGTACTGGGGCCTCTCCGGACTGTGGCTGTGGCGCTACCAGCCCGAGTACCGGCGCTGGCTGTACGGATCGGTCGTGGCGCTGCTGTTCCTGTGGTTCGGAATCCCCGGGCTGACCTCGAAGAGCTTCCTGACCGCCGGCAACATCGCCCAAAACTCTCCAAGGGCGATCCACGGGAACAAGGTGACCGGCGTGATCACGCGTTTCCACCAGCTGCAGGGGACGACCGTCTGGATCCTGTCGCTGCTCACGATCGCGGTCGCGGCGTACCGGCGCAACCGCACGATTCTCGTGCTCACGGTCGGGGCGGTGGCCTGGGTCGTGATCGAGATCGCGTTCGCGCTGCACGGGTGGCCTGCGGTTCCGCGGTACCTGTTCGAGCCCGGTGCTGTGTTCGCGGTGCTCGCCGGCGTGTTCGTCGGGTGGCTGATCCTGTGGCTGCCGGGCGTGTTCTCGTCGTTAGTACGCCGCGTGGGCGAGAGCCGAGTCAGCACGCGCCTGGCGACGCAGCTCGGCGCGTGGGGAACCGTGATCGTGCTCGCCGTGATCGCCGGCTCGATGTTCGGCGCCGCCCACCGGCAGTACCGCCTCGAGCGCGCCGACCTGACGCACGAGCGAGCGAGGGCGCTGGAGATCGGGCGGCTGTCGGTCGTCATCCAGAAGCTCGGCGCGGCGCGGATCATGGCCTGCGGGCAGCCCAACATCCCGATCGGCTACCAGAGCCAGTTCGGGTGGTACGCCGAGGTCAAGATCGGGGCGCTGTACGTCAGCCAGACGTACGAGCGCAAGCACCCGCACCCGCTCGTCAACATGTTCCCGCTCAGCAACGGCTGGCGCGTGTTCCCGAGCCATGTCACCGCGGCGAGCGCTTCGCGCTGCAGCGGCCTGACGCTGACCTACAGGTCCTAGGCCGTGCGCCGCCGCGGCAGGCGCGGCGCCGGGAGGGTCCGCCTGGCGGTCGCGGGCGCGGCGCTCGTGGCGCTCGTGGCCGTGCTAATCGCCGCCCTGTCTGGCGGCAGCCCGCCGCCGCTGCCACTCCCGGGTCTCGGGCGTCCCGCCCGCTCGGGTAATCCGTTCGCGTACGTGCCGGGGCGCCAGGCGGCGCTGGTGGCCCGCGCGACCGCGGGGAGCGCCAACGTCCTCTTCACCAAGAGCCCGGGCGGAGCTCCGGCCACCGCGGCGCGCGTGTCCGCGTTTCGAGGCCTGATCGATCGGGCTACCGCCGGTACTGGCATCGACCCGGACATGCTCGAGGGGATCGTGTTCCTGGAGAGCGCCGGCGACCCGAACGCGATCGCCGGCACCGACCCCGCCAATGCGGCCGGGCTCACCCAGATCCTCGCCGAGACGGGGCAGTCGCTGCTCGGCATGCACATCGACCTCGCGCGCAGCCGCCGGCTGACCGCGCAGATCGACAGGGCCTACGCGCTCGGCGAGGGCGCTCGCGTCGCGAGCCTCCAGCGTGCCCGGGCGCGAGTCGACGATCGCTTCGACCCGGCCAAGGCGCTCGCCGCGACGGTCCGCTACCTGGAGCTCGCCAAGCAGCGCTTCGGCCGGCTCGATCTGGCGGTCGAGTCCTACCACATGGGGATCGGCAACCTCCAGAGCGTGCTGTCGGCGTATGACGGCGGTCAGGCCGTGCCGTACGTGCAGCTGTATTTCGACACCTCGCCGGACCACAACGGCTCCGCCTACCGGCTGCTGTCGGGGTTCGGCGATGACTCCTGGACGTACTACTGGCGCGTGCTCGGCGCCGAGCAGATCATGACCCTGTACCGATCCGACCCGGCCGCGCTCCGGAGGCTCTCGGGGCTGCAGACCTCGGCGGGATCCAACGCCGAGGTCCTGCATCCGCCCGACAGGACCCCGACGTTCTCCGATCCGGGCGCGCTCGACGCCGCGTACTCGACGCGGGAGATCCTGCCGCTGCCCTCGAACGCCAAGGCGCTGGGGCTGGCGTATGACCCCGCGATGGGGTCGCTCGCGCACCGGCTCGGCGTCAGCGCGGCGCTCTACCGCGGACTGCGCGCGCCGGCGCTCGACCTGCTGATCGAGCTCGCCGCGCGGGTCCGCACCCTGTCAGGCGGTCTGGCGCCGCTCACCGTCACGAGCACGGTCGCCGATCAGCGCTACCAGCAGGCGCTCGGGATCAACGATCCCCCAGCGGCCGCCGGCTGGTCGTTCACGATCGCGCGGCACTACGTCCGGGAAGCGCAGGCGCTCGCCTTCCAGGCGATGCTCGACCGCCTGCAATCGCTCAACCTGATCGCCTGGGAGCGCTTTCCCGGCGAGATTGAGATCACCGTCGCCTCGGACGCGGACACGGTGATCGAACGCGGCCCATAGGCACGCGGACGCCGCCGTGCGGATAGGGTCTCGCCGATGACCGACGCGATCCGGACCCCCGACGAGCTGCTCACGGGCCTGCCCGAGTTCCCGTTCGAGTCGTCATACCACGAGTTCGACGGGATCCGGCTGGCGCATCTCGACGAGGGCGACGGGCCGCCCGTCGTCTTCTTCCACGGCGAGCCGACCTGGTCCTACCTGTGGCGCAAGGTGATCCCGCCCGTGCGCGACGCGGGATTTCGATGCATCGCCCCGGACCTACCGGGCTTCGGGCGCTCAGACAAGCCCGTCGATCTCGACTGGTACAGCTACGACCGCCACACGGAGAGCATGGACGCGCTGCTCGGGCACCTCGACCTGCGGGATGCGACGATCGTCGTACACGACTGGGGCGGGCCGATCGGGCTGAGGCTGGCGGTGGATCATCCGGAGCGGATCGCACGGATCGTGGTCCTCGACACGGGCCTGTTCACGGGCCGCCAGAAGATGAACGACGCGTGGATGGCGTTTCGCAACTTCACCGAGCGGACCGAGGATCTCCCGGTTGGCTTCCTGGTCCGGGGCGCCTGCAAGCGCGATCCGGGGGACGAGGTGATCGCCGGCTACGACGCGCCCTACCCGAATGCCGCCTCGAAGGCGGGGGCGCGGGCGTTCCCGCTGATGCTCCCGCTCACGCCCGAGGACCCGGGCGCCGACGCTGGGCAGCGGGTGCTGGACGCACTGCGCGGGGATCAGCGGCCGAAGCTCGTGCTGTGGGCCGACTCTGACCCCGTGATCCCGCCCGAGACCGGGGAGCGCTTCGCGGCAGCGCTGGGCACGGACATCGACCACCTGATCGCGGACGCCAGCCACTTCCTGCAGGAGGACCAGGGTCCCGAGATCGGCCGGCTGATCGCCGACTGGCTCGTCGCCGAGGGCGTCGGACGCTAGACCGTCTCGGCCTCGCGCTCGGCCTCGGGCTCCGGGTCCACCAC
>DATKFF010000132.1:0-6507 GCA_035511595.1 Solirubrobacteraceae bacterium
CGGAGCCGCCCGACCCGCCGGAGCCGCCGAAGCCGCCGCCGCCACCGCGTGTCCGGATCCAGTCGGCCGCCTGCTCGGCGAGGCCGCCGATCTGGTTGCCCATCCTGGTGACGTTGTCGCCGATGTCGCGGAAGATCGCGCGGAAGCGCTCGGCGTAGAACTGGAACGCGTCGCCGGCCTCCTGCTGGACCGGGGGCTCCTGACCGCGGCGGATGTACTCCCCACGCTGGATCCGGTCGTACTCGCCGCTCTGCACCCACCGCATGACTTCGGACACCCGCCTGACGGCGTACGGGTGTGTGCTGTTGATCTCGTAGAAGAACCGCCGGACGCGGTCGCTCGGGTCGTCCCAGTCCTCGTACTCACGTGCCTGTACAAGGAACGCCTCGAGGTTCAGCTTCTCGGAGTGCATCCCGCCGGCGAGCGCCATCAGCCCGCGGCAGACGATCTCCGGGTCACGGACGACGAGCGCCTCGGCGCGATCGCAGCTCAGCTCGGCCGCGCGCTGCCACTCGAGCAGCACGGCCCTCACGGCTGCCGCCGGAATCCCCAGCGGGAACGGGATGTTGCCGCCCGCGCGCAGCAGGATCTGCAGCGCCGTCGTGTACAGCATGTGGTCCGAGAGGATGTGGGCGACCTCGTGCGCCAGCACGGCGCGCTGCTCCCCGGAACCGAGCCGCCCGAGCAGCGGCGTGCCGACCACGACGATCGGATTCTGCGAGCCGATCGCCATCGCGTTCGCGATCACGGTGTCGGTCACATACAGGTCGTAGGTCCTCGGCATGTCGAGGATCCGGCAGACCGCGACGTGGTGGGACCAGAGCTCGGGGAGCTGGCGCTCCCCGACCCGCACCGAGTTGCTCAGGTACATCTGCCGCAGCGCGCGCTCGTACTGCCACTCGATCAGCTTGCGCACGACCGTGTCCAGCATCGGCACCGCCTTCAGCGCGGCGGTCGCGGCTCGGTCGGCGGGGTGCTCGTACGCCTTCGGCGAGATGCCGGGGTACGGTTCGATGGTGTCGGGGAGAGCCATCTATGGTGATAATCGCAGGGTGGCCACGATTCGTGTGAATGGGTTGCTGGAGGGCACCGTGCACGAGGCGGAGACGTGCTGGTACGACACCGCGCGCTGGCCTGACTGGGTCGACGAACTGTCGCGGATCGTGTCGGTCGGGGGCGACTGGCCACGGGAGGGCGCGACGGTCATTTGGCAGTCGGGCCCCGCGGGACGCGGGCGCGTGCGGGAGACGGTGATCTCCTACGAGCCGCTGGGCGGCCAGACCGTCGCGGTCGAGGACGAGTCGATCACCGGCACCCAGCAAGTGGCGTTCGAGCCGACCGCTGACGGCGTCGAGGTGAGCCTCAGCCTCGACTACTCGATCAAGCGGCGCTCGCCGCTGACGCCGCTGCTCGACCTGCTGTTCGTGCGGCGGCCGATGACGATCTCGCTGACGCGGACGCTCAGTCGTTTTTCGGTCGCGCTGGCGGAGTCACGCGAGCCCAGCGTCGGGTAGCGTTGGAGGCGATGTTCGTCTTCAAAGCGGCCGTCGTCGGCGCCGGCACGATGGGCGGGGAGATCGCCCAGACAATCGCCAACGCAGACATCCCGGTCGTGCTGAAGGACGTCCAGACGAAGTTCGTCGACCAGGGCCTCGAGAAGGCTCGCTCGGTGTGGCAGGCGCGGGTCGACCAGGGCAAGATGGAGCTCTCGGAGCTGGAGCGCAAGATGGCGCTGATCACCGGCGCCACCGACTACGACACGTTCGGCGACGTCGACTTCGTGATCGAGGCGGTGCCCGAGCGGATGGTGATCAAGCAGACCGTGTTCTCCGAGCTCGACGCCGTCACCCCCGGCCACGCGATCCTGGCGTCGAACACGTCCTCGCTGTCGATCACCGAGATGGGGGAGGTCACGAGCCGGCCCGACAAGGTGGTCGGCTTTCACTACTTCTATCCGGCATCGGTGATGCGGCTGATCGAGGTCGTCGAGGGCGACGACACCTCGTCCGAGACCGCGCAGGCGGCCGCCAGCTTCGCCCAGCGGATCCGCAAGCTTCCGATCCGCTGCGCCGAGGCGCCGGGCTTCGTCGTCAACCGGATCCTCAACTCCAGCGTCTCCGAGCTGTGGCGCTTCCAGGAGGAGACGGGCATGGACGTCAAGGAGCTCGACCAGATCGTCTCCGACTCGAAGGCCGCCCCGGTCGGCCCGTTCTTTCTCACCGATCTGCTTGGGCTCGACACCGTCCTGCACGTCGCCGAGCACCTGAAGGAGTCCTACGGAGACCGCTTCTTCGTCCCCAAGCGGATGCAGGAGCTCGTCGCGGCCGGGGACCTCGGCGCCAAGACCGGGAAGGGTTTCTATGAGCACGGCGGCTGAGACCCTGTCCCAGGACCTGGTCGAGCGATTTACGCTGAAGGCGTTCGTCGAGAGCTGCCTCGTGCTGGAGGAGGGACTCTCGTCGATGCGGGAGATCGACCTCGGGATGATGGCCGGCGCGGGGATCATGCCGCCTCCGTTCGCGCGCGCGGACCAGATTGGGCTCGACGAGCTGTTGGCGCGGCTCGAGCGCGCCGCGCTCGACTGGGGCGAGAACTTCGAGCCGCCGACGATCGTCCGCCGGCTGGTGGCACAGGGGCGGCTGGGCGTCAACAGCGGCCAGGGCTTCTTCCCCTACGCGAAGCCCGACCCGGGCTGGGACGAGAGCCCGGTGAAGCTCGAGACCCGTGACCGGGTCGCGATCGCGTGGATCGACCGTCCACCCGCCAACTCGATCTCGCCGGAGGTCGTCCAGGGGCTGGCGAAGGTGTGGGAGGCGGTCACGGGCGCGGGCAACGTCCGCGCGCTGATCCTCGCCTCGGCCAACCCGCAGCTGTTCTGCGCCGGCGCCGACATCAAGGCGTTCACGACCATGGACGAGGACGCGGGCAGGGCGCTGGTCGACCAGATGCACTCGCTGCTGCGCTCGATGGAGCAGAGCAGCATCGTCACGATCGCAGCGGTCAACGCGGTCGCTTTCGGCGGCGGCAACGAGCTGGCGATGGCCTGCGATTTCAGAATCGCCGCGCAGTCCGCGAGCTTCGGCCAGCCCGAGATCAACCTCGGGATCGTCCCGGGATTCGGCGGCACCCAGCGCCTGCCGCGGTTGGTGGGCGAGGCGCGCGCGCTGGAGATGAATCTGGTCGGCGATCCGATCGACGCGGCGGAGGCCTACGAGCTCGGGCTGGTCAACCGGGTCGTGCCCGACCACGAGCTGCTCGACACGGCGCTGATGTGGGCGCGCAAGCTGGCCGAGCAGGCGCCGGTGGCGATCGAGCAGATCAAGCGGGCATCGGCGGCCGGCGATCTCGATGTCGGGATCGCAGCGGAGAAGCAGGCGTTCGCGACCGCCTTCAACACCGACGACGCGCGTGAGGGGATCGCGGCGTTCCTGCAGAAGCGCACGCCGAAGTTCATCGGCAAGTGAGCGCCGCGACGGGGCAGGCGTCGCGGTTGGCCGGGCTCGTCCGCGAGGCCGATTCGGTCGTCGCGCTCACCGGCGCCGGTATCTCGGTGCCGTCGGGGATCCCCGACTTCCGCACCCCGGGGACGGGCCTATGGTCGAAGGTCGACCCGATGGAGGTCGCCCACATCGACGTCTTTCGCAGCGACCCGGAGCGCTTCTGGAGCTTCTACGGCGAGCGCTTCCAGACACTCGACTCAAAGCTCCCCAACCGCGCGCACGAGATCCTGGCCGAGCTCGAGCGGGATCGGATGCTCGACGCGGTCATCACCCAGAACATCGATCGCCTGCACGGCAAGGCCGGTTCCGTCGACGTGATCGAGGTGCACGGCTCGATCGCCAGCTCCTCGTGCCTGACGTGCCGCGCCGGGTATCCGCTCGATGACGTTCGCGGGCGGCGGGCCGCCGACGCCGCGGGCGTGCCACGGTGCGCCTGCGGCGAGGCGCTGAAGCCCGACGTGGTGCTGTTCGGCGAGCTGCTGCCCGTCGCCGCGTTCGCGCGCGCGGAGCGGCTGGCGGCCTCGGCGGACCTGCTCCTGTGCGTCGGCTCCTCGCTGGAGGTGTATCCGGTGGCGGCGCTCCCCGAGGTGACGCTCGCGGCGGGAGGTCAGATCGCGATCCTCACGCAGGGCTCGACGCCGTTTGACGCCGCCGCCGCCGTGCGGATGCGCGGCGACGTCGTCGAGGAGCTCGAGGCGCTGATCGCCGCGCTCTCCGATCCCGCGTAGGCCCGCTGCCGCTCAGCTCCCGGCGACGAGCCGAGCCCGCAGCGCGGCCTCGATCCGCCCGAGCGCGAACTCGATCGTCTGCCGCTGCGCGTCGTCGAGCGGCCCCTCGAGCGCGGCCTGGGCGACGTGCGCGACCGGATCACGCTGCCCGCGCAGCTCCTCGATCCGCTCCTCGAGCGCGGCGGCCTGGGGTTCGCTCACGAGCTCGGCGATCGCCGCGTCGAGCGCGACCAGCACCTGCAGCGCGGCTTCGCGTCGGCGGTCGTGGTCGAGGTCGAGGCGCGCGCGAAGCGCGAGCTCCTCCGAGGCCAGCGGCCGCTCGCGGCCGCCCAGGAGCGCCGCCAGCCGCGCCTGCGGGTGGAGAATCCGCGATCTGCGCTGCCGCCTCCCGAGCACGACCAGCTCACGCGCGTCGGTCCACAGCCCGTCGGCGACCTCTTCGCCGCGCCCGTAGCCGATCCGGGCGACGAGCGCCTGATGGCGCTCCACCGGATTCAGGTAGGGATCGGCCGTGGCCAGCCTGAAGGCGTGAAGCGCGCGGTTCAGCACGGCCAGATCCGCGGCGAGTTGCTCCTCGCCCGCGCCGCTCAGCCAGGCCGCCGCCTGGTGTTCGTCCGGGAACTGCTCGCCGACGTCGATCACCGTCGCGCGGCCGGTGGTAACGGACGCAGGCTCAGGCTCAGGTGGAGCCTGAGATTGCCGCGTTCGGCGCCCGATCCGGCGCGCGCGCCGCTCGACCGCGCCAAGCGTCGCGATCACGAGCACATGGGACGGGGGGCCGTCGGGCTCGGAGTCCGGCGGGCGAAGCAGGTAGCGCCCGTCGGGAGGACCGAGCGCCCACGGCAACTCGACCTGGCTGAAGCGGAAGAAGGGCGCTATCGGTCCGGCCGCGGGTGGGCGCTCTACCCGGCGCCGCCGACCTTGATCGCGTACTTGCTCGGTGCGATCGGGACGATCGGCTCAGGGAGCTGCGCGATGTGGTTGATCAGGTTCGTCCACTGGCTCGCCGACAGCAGGCTCGTGATCGCCCGGGTGAGCTGCTTGTTGTTGCCGTACAGCGGCGTGTAGGTGACCTGGATGCGGTTCGCGTGGTCGGGCAGCCTGAGGGTGTTGGTCTGGCCCTTGTAGCTCATCAGCGAGACGATCTCGTTGGGCTTGAAGGTCCCCTGGAGGGTGAGCAGGCGGCGGATCGTGATGTCGGTGATCGACCCGGCGCCCTGGTTGCCCTGGATCGGGATGTTGTTGATCTTCGAGATGTCGACCGACGATCCGGTCGCGCCCGCGGCGTCGACCCCGGTCGATGCGGTCAGGCTGTGCCCGCACGCCAGGCCGGAGATCGTTGGGTCAAGGCCGGACGCCGACAGGAACTCGATCACCGCGAGGACCCGGCGGTCGATCAGCCCGGCCTGGACGTCGCGCCGCCCGCACGCGTAGATCTGGACGTGGGGGTCGGCGAGCACGCGGTTGGTCAGCTGCTCCTTTGACATCAGCAGGACCTGGCCGACGGTCGGGTTCTTGGCGCCGGGCCCGAAGAACGGATTGACGCCGGCGGCGCGGTAGACGGCGGTCGCCTCGAGCAGCTTCCAGCCGTCGAGGATCGGCTTCGGGTCGATGTACGGGGCCTTCTTGCCCGCCGGACGGATCATGAATTGCAGGTGCGACGCCAGCGCCGGATTGCCGGCGGCGATCCGCCCGAGGATCGTTCCCGCGACCACGATCGCACCGGCCTTCAGCGGCTTGAGCGTGTACTGGTTCTTCGCCAGGTGCAGGACGTCTGAGAAGTAGTTCTGGAAGTTGGAGATCGCCGGACCCGCGTTCCTCATCTGCAGCTCACCGCCGGCGGCGTAGGAGGCGGGACGCGAGGGATTGGCGAATAGCCGCTCCTTGACCATCGGCGCGGGGATCGAAGTCGCCGGCGCACTCGAGCTGGTCTTGGCGGGGGTGACGGGCAGCGAGATCGGCCCGCTCTTGGCCTCCTTGGTGGCCTTGGCGCTGCTCGGCGGAGCCGGGGCCTGCTGCTGGCCGGCGGTCGCCGGACCGGTCGGCCTCGGCGCGGCGGCGAGCGGCTTCGAGAGCTCCTTGGCGATCTCGCCGGCGGTCACGGTGACCGGCTTGGGGACGGCATAGGTCGTCGGGATCGACCCCAGCTGCGCGTAGGTGTAGACGTTGCCGGTCGAGTCCTGAAGCTCCAGATACTTACCGAGCTTCTGGCTGTGGCCGATCTTGACGACCTTGCCGTCGTTGACCGCGATCACCGGCGAGCCCTGCGCCGCGAAGAT
>DATKFF010000133.1:0-3444 GCA_035511595.1 Solirubrobacteraceae bacterium
CGCCACCCGAACGTTCACCTCAGGGAGCGGGAGCCCGAACGACTCGCAGAGCTCGAAGAACACGACCTCGGTCGGGCTGCGGGTGTGGGCGAGCCGGGGTTGGTGGCGCCGCAGCGCCACCCGCAGCCGCGCGCTTCCGGGCCGTCCTCGACCGAGCAACGCCTGTACCTGGCTGACGTCGAGGAGCTTGTGGTACTCCGCGTTCGCGAGCGCCTTCCGAACCATGTTCAGCGACGCCGTCGTCGCGTAGTCGAGGAGCGTCTGCGCGAGCGACGTGACCGGCATCCGCTTGTGCCACGCGCGCTCGCGTTCGCGGCGCTGATGGATCTTCACGCCTTGCTCGCTGCGGCAACGACGCGGTGTGCTGACGTTGATGGTCGATGGACGGTTCTCGATCAGCCCCCACCACCAGGCGGCCGTCGCGTGGCTGAGCATCGCGCCAGGGCCCGCGTAGAGCACGGCCTCGGCGAGGTCCGCCTCGACGCTGGGCGCACAGTGGCCGACGGCGTAGACGCCCGTGAGCCGGCGGTGGAGGTAGCCCTGCTTTACCCACCTGTTGATGACGGCGTCGGCCACATCCAAGCTTCGAAGCTGAGCCCAGGCGATCCGTCCCCACTGCCGAGACGCGAGCCGCGCCACACGAACCTTGGCGTTCTGCTTCCGCATACGTTAAGTCCTTCGCCATCGTTCGCTCATGCAACGCATGGTCCCGCGGCCGCCTGCAACGAAACAAGACGGCTACCTGCAACAAAAGCGCTTAAGCGCCGAGCTGGCGCGCGATCACCAGCTCCTGCACCTCGTCGGTGCCCTCGCCGATCGTCAGCACCTTGGCGTCACGGTAGAAGCGCGCGACGGGGTACTCCTCGATGTATCCGTAGCCGCCGTGGATCTGGACCGCGTCGTCGGCGGCGCGCACCGCCAGGCGGCCGCTCTTCAGCTTCGCCTGCGCCGCGGTCAGGGTGAAGTCGCGACCCGCGTCCTTCAGGTACGCGGCCTTGTGGACCAGCAGCCGCGTCGCCTCGATCTCGGCCGAGAGGTCGGCGAGCTTGGCCTGGATCGTCTGGAACTTCGAGATCGGGCGCCCGAACGCGGTCCGCTCGCGGGCGTAGGCGAGCGCCTGCTCGAGCGCTCCCTGCGCGAGCCCGACGCCCATCGCAGCGACGCCGATCCGGCCGATGTCGAGCACGCGCAGGAACTGCCGCAGCCCCGCTCCGCGCGGGCCCACCAGGCTCTCGGCAGGAACCCGGCAGTCGATGAACGACAGCGGTCGCGTGTCGGACGCGTGCCAGCCCATCTTCCGGTAGGGCTGGCCGGGCTCGTACCCGGGAGTTCCGTTGGCGACGAGCAGGTTGGAGATCTCCTTGGGCGCGCGGTCGCCCGACGCACCGTTGCCCGATCCAGTGAGCGCCGTGATCACGACGACGCCCGAGATCTCGGTGCCGGCGTTGGTGATGAACTGTTTGGAGCCGTTGATCACCCATTCGCCGTCGTCGAGCACAGCGCGGGTGTGCGTGTTGCCGGCGTCCGAGCCGGCCTCGGGCTCGGTCAGACCGAACGCCCCCAGCCGGTCCCCCGCACACAGCTGCGGCAGCCACTCCTGCTTCTGCTCCTCCGAACCGAACAGGTAGATCGGCTGGGTCCCCAGCGAGGTGTGGGCGCAGAGCGTGATCGCGACCGACGAGTCCACCCTCGCCAGCTCCTCGACCACCAGCGCATAGGCGAGCGAGTCGCCTCCGCCGCCTCCGTAGCGCTCGGGAAACGGGATCCCCATCAGGTCGAGCTCACCCAGCCGCCGCACGATCTCGTAGGGGAATGCCTTGGTGCGGTCGAGTTCCTCGGCAACCGGTGCGATCTCCTGATCGGCGAACTCGCGCACGGTGGAACGCAGCAGCCGCTGATCGTCGGTGAGGTCGAAATCCATGGCCGGATTGTCACCCCTACGATCCTCCGATGCCGCAGGGGACGCCGTCGGTTGAGCTCGGAACGGTGGTGGAGGGCGGCCTCGCACCCGCGATCTTCGCGATCGTCGATCGCGGCGTGAAGGTCCGACCGGAGCTGGCGATCGGCCTGCTCGCCGAGGTCGAGCTCAAGCTCGGCGACTCATACCCGGCCGTGCGGGTGCTGTTCGGCAATCCCACCGTGCTCGTGGAGGACCGGCCAGCCGACGCGCCCGACCTCCGGATCACCGGCGAACTGCACGACCTGGTCGGCCTGATGGTCGCTCCGCTGGTCAGGGGCGTGCCCAATCCGATCGATCGGCGGGGGCGCGCGGCGCTCCAGATGATCGCCCAACGCCGGGTGCGGGTAGAGGGAAAATTCGCGCTGCTCCGGCGGTTCCTCGGCGTGATCGGCGTGTGAAGCGAGGGCCGGGAAGCGGGTATCGCCCGCCGACGGCCGACTACGATTCGGTCCACGGCCCCCGTCCTGCGACCGTGGCGCCGCCCCGATATCGACCACTGGGAGACCCATCAGATGCCCAAGACCGTGATCCTGTCCGCCGCACGAACGCCGATCGGCAAGATGGGCGGTGGGCTGGCGAGCGTCGACGCGACCGAGCTCGGGGGCACCGCGATCAAGGCCGCGCTGGAGCGCGCCGAGGTGTCCCCTGATCAGGTCGAGCACGTCGTGATGGGGCAGGTGCTCCAGGCGGGGCAGGGCCAGATCCCCTCACGGCAGGCGCAGATCAAGGCCGAGATTCCCAAGGAGATCTCCTCGGAGACGATCAACAAGGTCTGCGCGTCCGGGATCCGGGCGGCCTGTCTGCTGGACACCGCGATCCGCGCCGGTGATCTCGACATCGCAGTCGGCGGCGGGATGGAGTCGATGTCCAAGGCGCCCTACATGCTCAAGGAGGCGCGATTCGGCTTCCGGATGGGCGACGCGAAGGCGATCGACGCGATGATCAACGACGGCCTGACCAACCCGTTCTCCGGCAAGCAGATGTTCGTGGAGGCCACGGAGGTCGGCGACGAGCTCGAGATGACCCGGGCCGACATGGACCGCTGGGCGCTGCGCTCCCACGAGCGGGCGATCGCCGCGACGGACGAGGGACGGCTACCCGAGGAGATCGTGCCGGTCACGGTCAGGTCGAAGAAGGGGGAGACCGTCGTCGAGATCGACGAGGGACCCCGTCGCGACACCTCCCTCGAGAAGCTCGCGGCGCTGCCGGGCCTCGTCGGCAAGGATGGCTCCCACACCGCCGGCAACTCGCCCGGGGTCAATGACGGCGCCGGTGCGCTCGTGCTCACCAGCGACGAGTGGGCCCGCAGCAACAACCGCCACGCGCTGGCCACGATCGTCGCCAGCGCGCAGGTGGCCGACGACTTCGCCTACCTGGCGCGCACCCCGGCCAGCGCCGCCAAGAAGGCGCTCGAGAAGGCCGGCCTGAACGTCGAGGACATCGACCTGTGGGAGATCAACGAGGCCTTTGCCTCGGTCACGCTC
>DATKFF010000134.1:0-4351 GCA_035511595.1 Solirubrobacteraceae bacterium
GAAGATCCGCAGCGGCATCAGCGGTGCCTCGCCGCGGCTCTCGATCACCAGGAACGCTCCGAGCAAGGCAGCAGCGACCCCCAACTCCGCGATCGTCCTGGGCTGGCCCCAACCGACCCGTGGTGCTTGCGCGATCGCGTACGCGAGCAGCACCAGAGCGCCGGTCACCGTCACCGCGCCGAGCGGGTCATAGCGCCGCCGGGCGGCGTCGACGCGTGTCTCGGGCACGACGCGCCGGATCAGCAGCAGCGCGACCACGCCGACCGGGACGTTCAGCAGGAAGATGTATTGCCATCCGGCGAACCGCGTCAAGAGGCCGCCGAAGACGAGCCCAGCGGTCGCGCCGAGGGCGGCGAGGGCGCCCCAGATGCCGAGCGCCTTGTTGCGCTCGGCGCCCTCGGCGAACATGTTTCTAACGGTCGACAGCGCGGCTGGGAGGAACATCGCGGCCCCGAAGCCCTGGGTCACGCGCATCGCGATCAGGACCGCCTCGCTGCCGGCCAGCGAGGCTCCCAGCGAAGCGGCCGTGAAGACCGCCAGACCGGCGATGATCACGCGGCGGCGCCCGAGCAGATCGGCGGCCCGGCCACCGAGCAGCAGAAACCCGCCGTACGCCAGCTCGTAGGCGGTCACGACCCACAGCAGGCTCGTTTGCGAGAAGTGGAGGTCTCGCCCGATCGTGGGCAGGGCCGTGTTGACGATCGTCAGGTCCATGACCGTCATGAACGCGGCAACGGCAAGGAGCGAGAAAGCTCGCCAGCGATGAATAGTCGGGGTTGCGGACGTCATCGGACCTCCTCTGAGTCGGAGTTCGCCGCCTCCCAGAGGCGGCCTCACTAATCCGACGCAGCTCGCGCGGCGATTTGGACAGCCGCCTCAGAGATCCAGCAGGCGCCGCTCGAGCTCGGCCCGCTCGACGGCATTGGCACTCAGCCTGATCGCCGTCTCGTAGGCGCGCGCGGCGCCCTCTCGCTCACCGGCGCGCTTGAGCAGCTCGGCATGGGCAGCGTGCAGCGGCTGGTAGCGCTCGAGCGCCGGGTCGCTCAGCAAGGGCGAGAGCAGGTCGAGGCCCGCCTGAGGGCCGTCGGCGAAGCCAACGGCGACGGCACGGTTGAGCTCGACCACCGCGGTCGGTGTGAGCTTCACGAGCGCACCGTAGAGGTCGGCGATCTGCCGCCAGTCGGGCTCGTCCTCCATCTGGAGCGCCGTGATCGCCGCCTGCAGCTGGTACTGACCTGGGCGCCGCAGGCGCACGGAACGCTCCAACGCCCGAAGGCCCTCGCGGATGAGCGCTTGGTCCCACCGCGAGCGGTCCTGCTCGCCGATCGCGAGGTAGCGCCCGTGCGCGTCGACACGCGCGCCGCGCCGCGAGTCATGCAGCAGCATCAGCGCCAGCAGTCCCCACACCTCGCCGTCGTCCGGCATCAGCTCGCACAGCAGCAGGCCGAGCCGGATTGCCTCGTTGCACAGCTCCCCGCGCACGAGGCGGTCGCCCTCGGTAGCCGAGTAGCCCTCGTTGAAGATCAGATAGACCACGCGGAGCACCCCGCGCACTCGATCCGGCAGCTCCTCGTCGCCTGGCACCGCATACGGGATCCGAGCGTCGGCGATCTTCCGCTTGGCCCGAACGATCCGCTTACCCATCGTTGGCTCGGCAACGAGGAACGCGCGTGCAATCTCGCCGGTCGTGAGGCCACCAAGCGCGCGCAGCGTCAGCGCTACGCGAGCGGACGCATCCAACGCTGGGTGGCAGCACGTGAAGATCAGCCGCAGGCGATCGTCGACGATCGAGCTCTCTTCGATCACGGCCCGGTGCTCCTGCTGGTCGAGGCGGGCGAGCTCTGCAAGACGCTCGGCACGATCCGCCACTGAGCGGTCACGGCGCAGGCGATCGATCGCGCGCCGGCGCGCCGTGACCGTGAGCCACGCGCCCGGATTCGCCGGAATGCCGTCGCGCGGCCACGTCGTGAGCGCGGCCGCATACGCGTCCTGAACCGCGTCCTCGGCCAGCTGGAAATCGCCCACATGTCGAATCAGAGTTGCCAGCACGGCCGCCCGCTCGTCGCGAAACGCGCGGTCGACCACATCCGCCGTCGGATCACTCAACCGGCCCCGCCCATGACGGGACTACGGGTACGGGATCGGATGCGACGGGGCGGACCTCAACGCGTCCGTAGCGGGTCAACGGAATCCGCTTGGCCACGCCCAGGGCCTGATCGAGGTTCCCGGCCTCAATCAGGTAGTAGCCCGCGAGCGCCTCCTTAGTGATCGCGAACGGGCCGTCCGTGAGCTCCGTCTCGCCGGAGATCGCGCTGACCGTCGTGGCAGCGGCGGTCGGATGCAGGCGGCCGGCCGCAACCAACAACCCGGCCTCCTCGAGACTCCTGTTCAGCTCCGACCAGATCGTCGGTATTTCAGACTCGCGCTCTGTGAGCTCCTCGCCTTCGACCTCGGTCGCGTACAACAACAGCATGTACTGGGACATCATCCCTCCTCGTTGACTCTGTCAATACGACGCAGCATGGCCGCACATTTGGACACACATCCCGGAGATGTTGGACGGCGAGCGCGGTGCCGTCCGCGGGTCCGGGGGCGGGATGCGAGCCGCCCGACAGCGCCAGCCTGGCCCACCCCGACGTACCAATTGGGCACGGGGGCGATCGTTTCTCGCCATCAAGGAACTGGTGGTGTCACTGCTCCTGGTTCGGCCGTACCAGTTGGTCGAGCCGTGACAGGAATAGCTTGAGAACGGGGGAGGTGTTCGACTTGCTGTAGCCCACGGCTACCTCGATCGTCGGTGCCTCGCCGTCTAGCGGGCGGCTGACGACTGACTCGGGCAGCAGGTTCTTGGCATAGGCGGGCATGAGCGCCAGTCCTCGGGTGGATGCGACGAGGGACATGGCCATCGCCATGTTGTCCACGCCGTGGTCCAGGTTGATGTCGAGCCCCGAGCGGCGGAGGTAGGCCTCGGTGACGTTGCGCAGCACGGTGGCCTTGTTGGAGCCGCCGATGAAGATCTCGCCCAGGAGATCTTGCGGGCGGATCGTTGGGCGAGCGGTGAGGCGATGGTCGTGGGGCATCAGGACGATCAGCGGCTCCTGGTCGACCACGTGGTATTCGAGGTCGTAGTCCGGCTCGGTCCGCATGAAGGCGAGGTCCAGGCGGCCGCGGGCGAGCGCTTCGGCGAGATCCGGCGAATAGTCGCTGGTGACCGAGACGTTGATGCTGCTGAGCTCGTCGTGAAGCACCTGCATCGCCTGCGGCAGCCAGTTCATCTCGAGTCCGGTTTGGAAGCCGATGGCGAGCGTCTGTTTGGCTGGTTGTGCTGCGCGGCGTGCCGTGTCGACCGCGGCGTCGACTTGCATCAGCGCTAGGCGGGCGTGGTCGAGAAAGGCTTTGCCCGCAGCGGTCAGCTCGACGCCGTGAACGCTGCGGGACAGCAGCTCGACCCCGACCTGATCTTCGAGGTCGCGGATCTGCCGGCTTAGCGACGGCTGCGAGGTGTAGAGCCGGCGCTTGGCCGCCTCCGTGAGGCTGCCCATTTCGGCGACGGCAATGAAATAGCGAAGATGTCGGAGTTCCATCGCTCCCATGCTTGCAGAGTATGCCACCCGCTTAGGAAGTCTTTTTCAAGTCTGACACAAGTCCTTAGCCTGTGGGATATGTCGGACATCGTGAGGCACAGGAACCGGCACCGTTGGTCGGCTATCCATACGCCGCTAGTCATATCTCATAGAAGCTGAAAATGGACAATCCAGTCGTTCTGATCACCGGGGCACTCACCGGCATCGGCCGTGCCGCCGCCGTCGCCTTCGCCAAGAAGGGCGCGGACGTCGTCGTCAGCGGGCGGCGTGACGAGGCCGGCACGGCGCTCGCTGAAGAGCTGCGCTCGCTCGGTTCAGAGGCCGAGTTCATCAACGCCGACGTACGCAACGAGGACGACGTCCGCGCTCTGGTCGACATGACCCTTGCCCGGTTCGGCCGGCTTGATGTGGCGGTCAACAACGCTGGCACCGAGGGCCAGGTCGGCCCGATCACGGACCAGACCGTTGACACCTACGCCGCGACGTTCGATACGAACGTTCTCGGCGTGATCCTGAGCATGAAGCACGAAGTGCGCGCCATGGAAGAACAGGGCAGCGGCAGCATCATCAACATCTCCTCCACCTACGGGCACGAGGGGGCAGCAGGCGCCTCGGTCTACGTCGGTAGCAAGCACGCCGTCGAAGGGATCAGCAAGTCGGTCGCGCTCGAGCTCGTCAACTCAGGGATTCGCGTCAACGTCGTGGCACCGGGCACTACGGACACCGGCATGTTGACCCGCTTCACGGGCACGCCGGAGAACAAAGCA
>DATKFF010000135.1:0-5061 GCA_035511595.1 Solirubrobacteraceae bacterium
GTCAGCGAGCACCGGATCAGCCGCGACGGCGAGCTCCTGGTCGAGGGGACGATGCGCCACGTGCTGGTCGAGTGCGAGGGGCTGACGAAGACCCCGATCCCCGAATGGATGCGCGACCGGCTCGCGCCCTGGACCGTAGAACCGACCGCTTAGCCCTTTTCCTTCGACTTCTTCTTGGACTTCCGCTCGGGTGGCTGGTTCGGCCACGCGCCGGTCAGCTGGTGGAACACCCGCGCGGCCGCCCGGTTGACGGCCGCCGCGACGCTCGCCATCGTCGCCGCCTCGAGCGCCGCCGCACCGACGACCTTCGACAGCGGCGCGTCCGGGGACGTCGGCCGGGGGGGATCGGAGGTATCGATCCGCGACCACACACCCCGGAAGATCGACCTGCCGATCCGCGCCGCGAACAGCGACGCGATCAACGCGAACGGCTTGTAGAGCAGCCTCACGTCCCGGAGCCTACCCGGCCCATGCTCCCGCCGGACAGCGCCCGCGGGACATGTAGCTCCACCTGGAGATTGGAAGCCGCCGGAGGATGGGGTAGTTGTTAATAAGAAGAAACGGACAGGTTGAGGCATGCTCGAGGAGGATTCCTTCACCAACGACGACAGCGCCGAGGAGCTGCTGAGGCGCGCCCTGCTCGACGAATCGGCGTCGGTCGCGGTGTCGCTGCGCGTCGGCGGGCTGCCTGTGAGCGAGGCAGTGACGGTGATCTTTCACGGCCGTCGCGACCTGGGCACGCTGCAGACCTACGTCACGACCGGCAGCCTGGCGGCCGGGACCACGGTCTCCGCCGGTGCGCTGCTCCGGGTCCCGTGCGATCTCGACCTCGCGGACGCCGAGGACCGCGCCGAGGCCGAGCAGCTGTACATCGAGCAGGCGGCGGCGCTCCGGGACGCGCTGGTCGGCGCCGACGTCGTGCTCGACGTGTGGCGTGAGCCGCTCGCGGAGCTGGTCGGCCCGCAGGTCGCGGTCGACCACTCGGTCGACCTGTCGGTCCGTCTACCGGCCCCGCGGCTGCTCCCGACGGCGCTGGTCGCGCGTGATTCGCAGCTCGTGGTTACGCCGGTGTGCAGCGCGCGGACGCTCGCCGAGGGTCGCCCACCGATGGGGATCGCGTGCGCCCAGCAGGATGTGACGCGCGTCTACCCGCTGTCCGACGATCCGGCGCGCTGCGTCGAGGACTTCCTGGAGCTCGCGGCCGAGCACGCGCTCGCGCTCGCCGAGCGGCTCGACCACCAGGAGGCCTCGGTCGAGCGCTTCATGGAGCTCCAGTAGGCCGGGCACACGGGCCTGTGACTAGCCTGCGCAGCCATGCGCCGGGCCCGCCTGCTTCTGCTGATCGCCCTCGGGGTCGTCCTGTTCGTCGCGGTCAGCGGCCTGCTCGCGCGCGTGCTCAGCCTCGACGGGGCGGAGCGCTCTGCGATCACCGGGCTCATCCAGGCCGAGGCGCGCGGCGACGCCCACGCGATGAGCGCGCGGATCCAGGACTGCGGTGGCAATTCGGCCTGCCAGGCCCGCGTCGCCGCCAACGCGGCCGCCCTCCGTCGACCCGGCACCGTGGCGATCCTGCAGCTGAATCCCTCCGCCGGCTTCTCGCTCGGCTCGACGGTCGGGACTGCCCGTGTCGCGTGGCGGGCGGGCGCCGCGCTGCCGATCGTTCAGTGTGTGCGCGTGCGCCGCGCCGGTAACGCGCTCAGCGGCCAGCGCATCGAGCTGCAGGAGATCAGCGTCCGGATCCCGACCGGCGCCGACTGCCCAGCGCGGTATTAGTGCCCGTTGCCGACGCGGACCGGCCGTCGGTCGGGCTCGCGCGACGGCCGGCGCTCACGGCTCGGGAGCCGCTCGGACAGCCGGCGATGGTCGCGCAGGCGAACGCCCGACTGGACGGCGTCCGGAAGCGGCAGCCCGCCGGTCGGCAGATCGAACGGGTTTGGCGGCTTGCGGGGCCCGTGGCCCCAGCCCTCGTCGGAGTCGTGGTCACCGCGCGGGGGCAGGTCCGACCCGCCCCGCAGAGCGGGCACCAGTAAGGCCGCCGCGCACACCAAACCCAACAGGTGCATGCCCGCGAGCATCAGCATGAGCTGAACGTCGCCTGACATACAAGAAGCCTAGCGCGCAGGCGCACTCGGACAAAGAGGGTCGCTACCATCGGCGAGCCATGGCCACCCGCGAAGCGACAGCGCTCACCGTCGAGGCCCGGGAACCCGAGGGTTCTCGCGCCGCGCGCCGCCTCCGGCGGACCGGAAAGGTCCCCGGCGTCGTCTACGGCGGCGGCGAGGATCCATTCGCGTTCGCGGTCGACGCGCGCGTCCTGCGTCAGGCGCTGGCGCACGCCGGCGCCGTGATCGAGCTGAGCGTCGGCGGCTCCGGCGGCGGCCCGGTCGTGCTCAAGGACCTGGTCCGCCACCCGGTCACCGGCGCCACCGTCCACATCGACCTGCTGCGCGTGCGCCTCGACCAGACGATCAGCTCCAGCGTCACGATCGAGCTCGTCGGCGCAGACGACGCTCCCGGCGTCAAGGAGGGCGGCGTGCTCGAGCAGGTCACCCGCGAGGTGACGATCGAGGCGCTCCCGACCGACATCCCTGACTCGATCGAGTACGAGGTCTCCACCGCCCAGATCGGCGACACGGTCACGCTCGAGGCGCTCAACATGCCGCCGGGCGTGACGCTGCTCGAGGACCCCGAGACGGTGCTGATGACGCTCACCCCGCCGCGGCTCCAGCTCGAGGAGGAGCCGGAGATCGAGGAGGAGACCGAGCTGGTCGGCGAGGGCGAGACCACCGAGGAGGCCGAGGCACGAGCCGAGCAGGACGCCGAGGAGCGCGGCGAGGGCGAAGGCGAGAGCGGCGGCGAGTAGGCCGCAGTGCGCCTGCCCGGTCGGGGCGGCGCCCCTGTCGACTGGCTGATCGTCGGGCTGGGCAATCCCGGCTCCGAGTACGCCGACACCCGCCATAACATCGGCTTCGAGGTCGCGAACGCGCTCGCGGCCCGCTGGGGCCTGCCGAAGGCCAAGTCGAAGTACCGCGGCCTGTTGACCGAGGGGCGGGCCGGCCCGGGAGGCCCCCGCGTCGCCGTGCTGCTGCCCCAGACCTACATGAACGACGCCGGCCAGTCGGTCGGCCCGGCCCGCGGCGCCTACAAGCTCGACCTCGACCGGGTGCTCGTGATCCACGACGAGATCGACCTTCCGTTCGGGGAGGTCCGGACCCGGGTCGGCGGCGGGCTCGCCGGCCACAATGGCCTCAAATCGATCCGCCAGGCGCTTGGATCGCCTGACTTCGCGCGGGTCAGGATCGGGGTCGGGCGACCCCCGACGACCGACCCCGACCGGGTCGCGGCCTACGTGCTCGGCCGCTTCCGGGAGCCCAAGGACGAGGTCGCGGCGCTGATCGACCGGGCCGCCGACGCGGCCGAACGAACCGTGCTGGAAGGAGACGGCGCCGACATAAACTGAGAGCAGGGGATGCTCCGGAGCCTTCTTTTCCATGCCGATGAGGATTCACAGACCGACGCGCTTGCGCGCGACGGCGGTCGCGCGTTCGTATCGCAGTCGCTGCGGCCCTATCTGATCGCCGCCCTGCTCGACCGCGAGCCCGACAAGCCGGCGATCGTCGTCGCGGGCGATGACCGCGCCGCGCGCGATCTGGCGGCCGGGCTGCGGGCATGGCTCGAGCCGCGCACCGTCCGCTACTACCCAAGCCGCGGGGTCAGCTACGAGTCGCATCTCGTACCTCCGCCGCACCTCGTCGGCCTGCGGATCGCCGCGCTCGACGCGCTCGTCGACGAGCCCAGCGGCGAGCAGGGCGCTCCGGTCGTCGTGGTCAGCGCGGTCGCGTTGTCGGAGAAGGTCCCCGACCCGTCGCTGCGCCCGCACGGCTTCACGCTTCGCCAGGGCGACCTGCTCGACCTCGAGGAGACGGCCCGGGAGCTCGTCGCCGCCGGCTACGAGCGCGTCGACCAGGTCGACGACCGCGGCCAGTTCGCGATCCGCGGCGGGCTGCTCGACCTGTTCCCCGCGACCGAGGACCGCGCCGTCCGCGTCGACCTGTTCGGCGACGAGATCGAGTCGCTGCGCTGGTTCTCGACCTTCACCCAGCGCTCGCTGGGCGACGCCGACGTGGTCGAGGTCGCGCCCGCCGCCGAGCTCGCCGAGGAGCACCGGGAGCTGGCCGAGATCGCCGCGCTCGAGAAGGAGGAGGACCGCCCCGACATCGCCGAGCTGCTTCCGGTCGAGGACTTCCACCCGTTCCTGGAGCTGGCCCCCGCCGACGCGACGATCGTGATCGCCGGCGAGGAGGACGTCACGCCCGCGCTGTCAGACCACTGGGAGGACGTGAGCACGGCGTTCCACGATCAGGACCCCCGGCACGTGTACGCCGACCCCCAGGAGATCGGCGCCGCGCTCGACCAGCGCGCGCGGATCCGCCTCTCGAGCATCGACCAGGACCAGCCGTTCAGCTTCCGCGCCCAGGCCGCCGACATCCAGGCCCGCGGGATCAAAGAAGCCGAGCCCGAGCTCGAGAAACTCGCGCGCTCGGGCTACCAGACCGTGGTCGCGTTCGCGCGCCGCGGCGAGGGCGAGCGGTTCGCCTACAACCTCGGCCGGCTCGACGTCAGCTGGCTGGACGGCGACCAAAACGGGCGGGCGCCCGAAGGGCAAGCCCGCCATATAAACCTGATCGCGGCCCGGCTCGAGCAGGGGTTCATCGCGCCGCAGTTCCATCTCGCGGTGATCCCCGAGCACCGCCTGCTGCACCGCCGCCGCCCCTCGCCGGCGCGGCCCGAGCGCCGCCGCGGCGTGCTGCGGAGCTTCGCGGACCTGCGCACCGGCGACATCGTCGTCCACGAGGATCACGGTGTCGCCCGGTTCGCCGGGTTCGAGACGCGGACCGTCGCGAACGTCACGCGTGACTACCTGTATCTGGAGTACGCGGGCTCTGACCGCGTGTTCGTCCCCGTCGACCAGCTGGCGAAGATCAGCCGCTTCGTCGGCGCGGGCGGCGAGCACCCGACCCTTTCGAAGCTCGGGGGCTCGCGCTGGGAGCGGATGAAGGC
>DATKFF010000136.1:0-2641 GCA_035511595.1 Solirubrobacteraceae bacterium
AACCGGATTTTGAACACGTCGTACTGCGTCGGCGGGGGCCATGGCTCGTGGAACTAGAGCTGCTACGACTGCTCGGGCGCGGTCAGCTTCGCGCTGCACGGCGCCGGGTTGCTCAGCTCCCCGGAGGACTCGACCGGACTCGAGTCATATGGCGACCCCGGGCCGGGTCGCTGGATAACGATCTACGCGAATGCAGGCCACACCTGGATCGTGGTCGCCGGACGCGCATTCGACACCGCCAACTATGGCGGCCCCAACACTCCCTCGGGCGACGGACCGCGTTGGCGGTCCAACCCGACCGGCAATCTCGCCGACGGTGGCAGCTACGTGGAGCGCCACCCCAGCGGCCTGTAAGCGTCGCGCCGTCCCCCTGTCCGTCCCCCCGGGTTTCCGACGCCCGGGGGGTAGGACGGCGCTACACGTCGCGGTAACGGGCGTCCGCGGTCGCGATCGGGCGCACGGCGCTGCGCGCCGAGACGACCTTCGGATACAGATACGCGCACACGTGGCGAACGCCGGTGAAATTGCCCGCCTTCCAGTGATCGAGCCGTGTGAACGGCGAGCCGCGCTCCTTGCCGCGAAAGTCGAGGCTGAGGTCAGCCGCCGGCAGCGCCTCCTCTGCCCGCGCGGTCCGCTGGCACGCGCCCGCGGTGTACTGGAGGAACTCCCACAGATACGCGGTGCCATGCACCTCGCGCGGCTGAAAGTTGCCGACCACGGTGATCTTGTATTGCTGGCCGGGACGGACCTTCGCCGGTGAGACGCTGATCCTGAGCGACGCGGCCTGGGCGCTCGCTGCGCTCGCGCCGGCGAACAGCGTCAGGCCGACGCCCGCCAGCAGAGCGCGGCGGCGGGCCAAGCGTGCGGTGTTACCTGCACAGATCATCGATCGTGATACCGGCGTGCATCCGAGGCGCCGGCCGCGCCCGCAGCGATCCTAGCGATAACCGGGGACCCGTGACAAAGCTTGCCGCGATCGCTGTCGTAGCATCTTCAGTGCATGTCCGCGCTCGCAGAGCTGTACACGATCCCCCAGGAGTATCTGGATTTCCGCGACACGATCCGGCAGATAACGCGTGAGCGCATCGCCCCCCGTGCCGCCGAGATCGACGAGCGCGCGGAGTACCCGCGGGACCTCCGCGAGCTGCTCTCCGAGCAGGACGTGCTCGGCCTGCCGTTTGAGACGGAGTACGGAGGCACCGGCACCGGCGCGCTGATGCTGAACATGGCGATCGAGGAGATCGCCAAGGCGTGCGCCTCGACCGCGCTGATCCTGATGGTCCAGGAGCTCGGGACGCTGCCGATCAACCTGTTCGGCTCCGAGGAGCTGAAGCAGCGGTTCCTGCCGCGCTGCGCAAGCGGCGAGTGGTCCCCCGCGTTCGCGCTGTCCGAGCCCGAAGCCGGCTCTGACCCCGGCGGGATGCGGACCCGTGCGGTCAAGGACGGGGACGAGTGGGTGATCGACGGCACCAAGAACTGGATCACGAACCTCGGAATCGCCGACTTCTACGTGGTCTTTGCTGTAACCGACCGGGAGGCGGGCCACTCACACGGGATCACCGCGTTCGTCGTCGAGGCCGACCGCCCCGGCTTCAGCGTCGGCAAGCTCGAGCACAAGCTGGGGATCCGCGGCTCGCCGACCGGGCAGCCGATCTTCGAGGGCGTGCGCGTCCCCGAGGAGAACGTGATCGGCGAGCCGGGACAGGGCTTCAAGGTCGCGCTGGCGACGCTCGATCGCTCACGGCTCGGCGTGGCCTCGCAGGCGCTCGGGATCGCGCAGGGCGCGACCGACTACGCCGCCGCCTACGCGCGTGAGCGCCGACAGTTCGGCCAGCCGATCAACTCGTTCCAGGCGATCCAGTTCAAGCTCGCCGATATGGAGACGCAATGCGCCGCCGGCCGCGAGCTGCTGTATCAGGCGTGCGCCAAGGTCGACCGCGGCGACCCGGACGTCGGCAAGTACTCGGCGATGGCGAAGCTGTTCTGCTCCGACGTCGCGATGCGTGTCACCGTCGAGGCCGTGCAGGTGCTCGGTGGCTATGGATACGTCAAGGAGTATCCGGTCGAACGGATGATGCGCGACGCCAAGATCACCCAGATCTACGAGGGCACCAACGAGATCCAGCGGCTCGTGATCGCCCGGACTCTGCGCTAGCGATGAGAGCCAAGCCGCCCACGCCTCGCCGGATCGCGATCTCCGCGCTGGCGGCTTTGACGGTCGGCCTCGGGGCGGTCAGCCTGATCGCCGGCTTCAGCCAGTCGCCCCTCGTCCGCGTGCTCCAGGGGCTGGCGGTGTTCGCCGCCGGGGTGGTGATCATCGGTGGCGTCGCCGGGTTGGTGATGATCCGGCTGGCGGGCTGGCGCGACCCGATCTCCGAGGACGAGTTCGACGCGATCGTCGAGCGCGCCGAGCGGCTGGCGGCCGAGGACTCGTGGGGAGACACTGAGGAATACGAGAGGGACGACGCCGACGAGGACCTGTTCGACCCCTACGACGAGGATGATTTCAAGGCGCTCGTGCGCTCGGCGGTCGACGACCTGCCGCTGGAGTTCCACCGCGCGCTCGAGCACGTCGCCCTCGTCGTCTCGGAGTCGGGCCGTCGACGCGGCCTATACGGCCTGTACGAGGGCGGCACCGTCT
>DATKFF010000137.1:0-28570 GCA_035511595.1 Solirubrobacteraceae bacterium
AGAACAGCGCGCGGCTGCGCTCGCGGTCCTCGAGCCGTCCCGCCAGGTCCATGTGGCTGATCGACGCGGGCGCCGGCGAGCGCGCGAGCGCCGAGCCCTGGAGATAGTCGCCGTCGACGCCGCGTCCGGCGGTCCCGTTCAGGTACAGGAAACCCGTGCCCGGCTGGCCCACGTTTCCGCTCAGCGCCGCCAGTTGCGCCACGGCGCGGACCGCGTTGCCGCCGCGCGGCTGGCGCTGGAAGCCCTGGCCGATCCACAGCAGCGACGGACCCTCCCCGTACAGCCGGGCCGCCCGCTCGATCAACGCAGCCGACACACCCGTGACCCGCTCGCCCCAGTCCGGAGTGCACTCCTCCAGCAGCGGCTCGAGCTGATCGAACCCGATCGCGTGCTCGTCGAGCAGCTCTCGATCCAGCAGACCGTCGCGGCGGATCACGTGCGCCAGGGCAAACGCGAGCGCGGCGTCGCTGCCTGGGAACGGAGCCAAGTGCAGGTCGGCCTCGCGCGCAGTCGGCGTACGCACCGGATCGACGACGATCACTGAGCCCGGCGCCTCGGGCAGCCAGTGCTCGTGCTGGTGCGGGGCCGACGCGGACGGGTTCGCTCCCCAGACCAGAATGCACGCGGCGTCACGTGCGGTGCGCGGGTCGAAACCATCGAGCGACGTCCCGTAGAGGTACTCGAGCGCGACGTGACCGGCCTTGTTGCAGATCGTGTCCGGGTCGACTTCGGTCGCACCCAGACGATTGAAGAACCGCTGCGGAAAGTGGTATCCGAGCAGGGCAAACGTCCCGGTGTAGTGCGCGTTCAGGACCGACTCACCGGACAGCTCACCCAGTCGCCCCGCGACCTCTGCGAGCGCATCGTCCCACGAGACAGCGGTAAAGCTGCCCGTACCCTTGCTACCGCTGCGACGGAGCGGCTCGCGCAGCCGCGACTCCGGGTCCAGCAGCACGCCGTTGTACGCGGTGGCGCACTTCGTGCAAAGCCGGCCACGGCTGACCGGATGCGAGCGGTCCCCGCGCACATGGCGGATGCGACCGTCGCGAACGGCGACCTCCACTCCGCAGGCGTCGTAGCAGTCGCGCGGGCAGGTGGTGAGGATCAGCTCGTCCAACGGCGCTTGTTGGTCGCGGCTTGGTCAGTGCACGATGAGCACGTCGACGTGGGCCTTGTGCGCGACCGAATCGCTGACGCTTTGGCCGAGCAGCCGCTGGTACAGGCTCGGCTCCCGCGTGCCGACGACGATCAGGTCCGCGCCGCCATCCTGCGCAAGGTCGATGATCGTATCGGCCACCTCGCCGACCGCTGGCTGATACTCGGCCTGGATTCCCTGGCCCTCGAGGTACTCGCGGGCGCGCCCCAACTCCTCGACGTGCTTGCTGACCGGTTCAGTTGGATCGACCGGTCCTCCGGAACGGCCGACGCTCATCTCGACGGGCGCCACGCTGGTCACCATCACCTGCGATCCAAACGCCTTGGCCAGCTGTGCCGTCCGTTCGAGCGCTCGCTGCGACGCCTCGGAGTCGTCGTAGCCGAGAACAATCTTCTTCATGCCCCTCCTCCTTTTGCCGTTTGTCAGGCTTGGCGAGAGGTCGAGCCCAGGCTACTCCCGCTCAAACCGGGGTCGCAACACCAGTCCTCTCAGGCGCGAAGCCATCGGCCTCGGTGGGCATCGTCGGAGTCTCCTCGCGGAAGTGGACGTGCTCGCCATCCTGGACCACGCGCCTGAAGATGAACAGCAGCACCGATCCGAAGAGCACGCCGACGCCGATCCCGAAGTCGGTCCAGGTGCCATAGCCGTTCAGATGCGGGGCCCCCGCGCCGACGATCAGAACGAACAGGACGAAGACGGCCATGAACCCAGCAATCGGAACCCAGATCCGTCCGAGCTTGATGGGCCGCGGCCAGTTCGGTCGGTCCTTTCGCAACAGCAGGAAGCCGCTTACCGCCAGGAAGTGACACAGGATGTACCCGATGTTGCTCATGTAGAGGATCGCCAGGTTGCTGGAAATGAACAACACGAGGAGCACGTTTACGACCAGGTCGACTGTCATCGCGTTCCCTGGGACGTTCCACCGGTTGAGCCTGCCAAGGCCCTTGATCGTCAGGCCCGCCTTCGAGATCCCGTACAGCGCCCGGCTGCCGTCCGCTGTCGAAGATGACATCGACAGGACCAGGCTGGCGATCAGGCAGATCAGGAGGAAGGTCCCAAACCCCTTGCCCGCGATCGTCTGGAGCGCGCTGGAGTAGAACTCCCCCTCCTGAGTGGCGGTCGGCGGGACGCCCGTGACGCCGCCGATACCAAGCGGCACCAGAAAGAACACGCCGACGATGTACAGGGCCGACGTGCGCAGCGCGACGGTGGTGTCGCGCCTGGTCTTGTATTCGGGGGCGAAGGTCGCACACACCTCAGCCGCCCACGACGACCAGCCGAGGATGAAGATCCAGACGAAGATCAGCTTCCAGCCGCCCCACGGACCGGTGAAGGTCGCGTGGACGTTGGACGAGTGCCAGTCGCCCGTGAGGTAGGGAACGAACATGAAGACGATCAGCACGATCGTCAGCAGTCCGCCGGTGAGGTACGTGAGGCCCTTGAACGGGCGGATGCCGAAGACGTTGAACAGCCATACCGCGAAGATCGTGCCGATCGCGATCGCATGCGGGAGGCCGAAGTGGACGCTGCCGATGCTGAAATATGGGGTCGACGTCGGGAACCAGCGAGCCGTGATCAGGTCGCCGATGATCTTGCCGAAGATGGAGAGCACGACCGACCAGCCGATCCAGTAGCCGAAGGTCGCGACCGGCCCGACGAACGTCGTGTACTTGCGCCAGGCCTCGTGGGCGTAGAGCGAAATCCCACCCGACATGTTCGGAAACATCGACGCCGGCTCAACGTAGATCCAGGTCAGGATCCATCCGATGATCGCGGAGACCCCCCACATGATCACCGCGCCAAGAACGCCGAAGACGCCCATCGTGAATCCGAGCGATGCGAACAGGAAGCCCGGATTGCACATCGCGATCGCCAGACCATCCCACCAGCGAAGGGACTTCAGGAGCTGGCGTTCCTCAACGACTGCTGTGGCCATTGCCGGGTCCTCTCCTCAGTTCAGTCACGTCGCCGGACATCCCTCCCACGAATCCTCAAGCGTGGTGTGCGGCGGTTATACCATTTGGTACAAGGACCGTCAATCCGAGCAACCGTTCACGCCGAGGGGCCTGGCCTGAATCGCCCTGCTGCGCTTGGAGCGGACGACGGGCGGGCGTAGAATCGCTGCGACGCGATGCCCCGAACGCTCGACCGTCTTCGCGATAGCGATGCGCTAAGCGCGCTACCGGACACGGGTCGCGGACGGGCTCGGCCGGTTGTCCTCGGAACGCTGTCGGTGCGCGTTGACCCGAGCGCCGAGCGGATGGCGCTCGAGACCGCGATGGAGGCTGGCGTCGCGCTGATCATCGCCAACATGATCACGCTGCCGGCGTATCCAACGACGCTGATGCTTGCCCGCCAATACGCCACGCTCCCGCACGAAGAGGACCTCGACGCCGTCCGGGGGACGGCAGAACGAGCCGCCCAGCTCGGGATCAAGACGGAGCTCTTGCGCATCTCCAGTCCGCGTCCGATCGCGGCGCTGCTCGAGCTCGTTCGCGAGCGCGGCGCCGGGCTGCTGGTGTTCGGCCCGGACCTCCGACGGACCTCCCGGATCCGCTTTCGCGTCGCCGCCCGCCGCCTGCGCAGGGGTGCGCCCTGCCTCGTGTGGATCGCACCTGAAGGCTGAGTGGACATCGCCCGCCAAAACCGGTAGAACAGCGCCCGGGGTAGACGAATTTGTTCGATCTGTCGTGAGGGAGAGAGACCGTGGCGCGTGACCCGAAGTACGACATCTTGTTCGAGCCGATCCAGATCGGTCCGAAGACGCTTCGCAACCGCTTCTATCAGGTGCCCCATTGCAACGGCGCGGGCTCCGAGAAGCCGGGCATGCAGGCTTACAACCGCGGCATGAAGGCCGAGGGGGGCTGGGCCGCGGTGTGCACCGAGTACTGCTCGATCCATCCCGAGTCGGACGACACGAGCCGGGTGTCCGCGCGCATCTGGGACGAGGGCGACGTCCGCAACCTCGCGGCGATGTGCGACCGGCTCCACGACTTTGGCGCCCTTGCGGGCATCGAGATGTGGTACGGCGGGCCGCACGCGCCGTGCATGGAGTCGCGCGCCACACCACGCGGCCCCTCGCAGATCCCCTCGGAGTTCGAGATCAACATCCATCCGCGCTACATGGACGAGGACGACATCGCCGAGGTCCAGCAGATGTACGTCGACGCGGCGCGGCGGGCGCGCGACGCCGGCTTCGACATCGTCTACGTGTACGGCGCCCACTCGTACCTACCGCTGCAGTTCCTATCCCCCTTCTACAACAAGCGCACCGACCGCTACGGCGGGTCGTTCGAGAACCGCGCGCGGTTCTGGAGGGAGTGCCTGGTGAAGGTTCGGGAGGCCGTCGGCGACGACTGCGCGATCGCATCTCGGTTCGCGGTCGACACGCTCTACGGCTCCGCAGGGATCCAGGTGGGCGAGGACGGCGTCCGCTTCGTCGAGTACGTCGACGACCTCGTCGACCTGTGGGACCTGACAGTCGGCGATATCGCGGAGTGGGGGCAGAACGCCGGCCCGTCGCGGTTCTTCGAGGAGAACCACGAGAAGCCATTCACCGGGCAGATCAAGGCCGGCGACCACACCAACAAGCCGGTTGTCGGCGTTGGCCGGGTCACCAACCCCGACACGATGGTCGCGATCATCAACACCGGCCAGTTCGACATCATCGGCGCCGCGCGGCCGTCGATCTCGGACCCATTCCTGCCGAACAAGATCGAGGAGGGTCGGTTCGACGACATCCGTGAGTGCATCGGCTGCAACCAATGCATCTCACGCTGGGAGATCGGCGGCCCGCCGCTCGTCTGTACTCAGAACGCGACCGCCGGCGAGGAGTACCGCCGCGGCTGGCACCCCGAGAAGTTCCATCCGGCGGCCAACCGGGAGAAGGGCGTGCTCGTGGTCGGCGCCGGTCCGGCCGGGATGGAGTGCGCGATGGTGCTCGGCAAACGCGAGATGTCGGCCGTGCACCTGGTCGAGGCCGACCGCGAGATCGGCGGCTGCGTGAACTGGATCTCGCTGCTCGGGCACTCCGACGGCGCAAAGAACCTGGCACGCGGCGACGCGCGGGGCCTCGGAGAGTGGAAGCGGATCGTCAACTACCGCCAGATCCAGCTCGACAAGCTGCCGAACGTGGAGGTGCACCCGAACTCTCGCCTCAGCGCGCAGGACGTGCTCGACTACGGCGCCGAGATCGTCATCGTCGCCACCGGCTGTCACTTTGCGACCGACGGACTCAACCCGGCGACGCACGCGCCGATCGAGGGGGCCGACACCTCACTCGACTGGCAGCTGACGCCGGACGAGGTGGTCGGCGAGTCCAAGCGGATCGGCAAGCGGGTGCTGGTCCTCGAGAACGAGGGCTACTTCATGGGCGCCTCGGTCGCGCAGAAGCTCGCCGGCGAGGGGCATCAGGTGCATCTGCTCACGCAGATGGGCGATATCGCGGGGTACATGGAGTACACGCTCGAGGCGCCGATGCTGCATCGTGACCTGCACCGCCTGGGCGTCGACATCAGGCCGTACACGATGCTCGAGAAGATCGAGCCGGGCGCCTGCCACGCGTACAACATCTGGGACGAGTCCCACAAGGAGGTATTCGAGGTCGACACAGTCGTGCTCTGCACGCAGCGGCTGTCGAATGACGAGCTGTACCGAGAGCTGAAGTCCGACAAGGGAAGGCTCGAGGCGGAGGGCATCGAGCACGTCTTCCTGATCGGCGACGCGTCGGCGCCGAGGATGATCGTCGACTCCGTCTTCGACGGCCACCGGCTGGCGCGGGAGATCGACTCCCCGAACCCGGCGATGCCGCTGCCGTTCATTCGCGAGCGGCGCCTGTGGGGCGAGGTGTCGAACGACGACTACCGGGCGCAACTGCTGAACACGCCTGACGTCGTCGTCGCGTAGCCGATGAAGGTCGTCGTGCCGGTCAAGCAGGTGGCGGTACTCGACGACGAGTTCCAGCTGCTCGGCGACGGCTCTGGGGTCGACCCCGACAGCCTCGAGTGGGAGTTGAACGAGTGGGACACGTTCTCGCTCGAGGCCGCCCTGCAGCTCCGGGACACGGCCGGCGGAGATGGCGAAGTTGTGGCGATCACCGTCGGCGACGAGGAGGCGGGCGAGGGACTTCTCAGTGCGCTCGCAAAGGGGGCCGATCGCGCCGTTCGGATCTGGGACGAGACGCTCGCCGACGCTGACGCGCTCGCGGTCGCCCGAGTGCTGGCGCCCGCGATCGCGCGTGAGTCACCCGATCTCGTCCTCTGCGGGGTTCAGTCCTCCGATGCGGTCAACAGCGCCACCGGAATTGCGTTGGCGGGGTATCTGGAGATGCCGCACGTCGCGGTCGTCAAGGGGATCGAGCTCGACGGGCGGCTGGCGACGGTGGAGCGCGAACTCGAGGGCGGGCTCGTCGAGCTTCTGAGGATCTCGCTGCCTGCGCTGCTCACGATCCAGACCGGGATCAACGAGCCGCGCTACGCGACCCTGCGCGCGATCAAGCAGGCCCGGGAGAAGCCGCTGGCCATCCAGTCGCTCGGCGACGTCGGCCTCGACGCCACGCAGGTGGCCGCAGCAGCCGGGTCGCACCGGCGCCGGCTCGCGCCGCCCGAGCGCGGAGAGGGGGCTGAGATGCTGAACGGCTCGACCGCCGAGGTCGCGGCCAGGATCGCCGCAATCGTTAAGGACCGGGTGGGCTGATGGCCGGGATCCTCGTGGTCGCGGAGGCACGGCGCGGCGAGCTCCGCGAGGTCTCGTTCGAGCTGATCGGGGCGGCGCTCGAGCTCGGCCGTGACTCGGGCGAGCCTGTGTCGGTCGCGATCATCGATGCCCGGGGCGGCGACTACGCCACCGCGCTCGGCGCGGCGGGAGTCGCTGAGGTCCTCACGGTGAACTCGCCGGTCGCGCAGTTCGAGGCGCACGTCGCCCAGCGCGCGCTCGAGGGGCTGATCGAGCGCGAGCGCCCGCGGCTGGTGATCGCCGCGCACTCGATCGACGCGCTCGACTTCGCCCCCGCAGTGGCCGCGGCCGGCGGGCTCGGGTTCGCCAGCGACGTCACGGGCGTGACGTGGGACGGGGGCCCGGTCGCCACCCGCGGCGCGTACGCCGACAAGCTCGCCGCCGAGTACGACTTCCCCGGTAAGGAGTGCACGCTGCTGCTGCTCCGGGCTGGGACGTTCGCCCCCACGCGGCTCGGATCCGGCGAGGTGCCGGTGCGGGCGGTCGAGCTCGACCTCGCCGACGCGCCCCGCACCGAGCACATTGAGTATCGCGAGGTCCAGGAGGGCGACATCGACATCACCAAGGCCGAGTTCCTGCTCTCAATCGGCCGTGGCGTCGAGGACAAGGACAACGTCGCGCGGTTCGAGGAGCTCGCCGACATGCTCGGGGCGACCCTGAGCGTCTCGCGTCCGCTGGTCGACGCGGGGTGGGTCCCGGGCGCGCGCCAGGTCGGCCAGTCGGGCAAGACTGTCAAGCCGCGCGTATACCTGGCGATGGGGATCTCCGGCGCGGTCCAGCACCTCGCCGGGATGCGCACGGCAGAGACGATCATCGCGGTCAACACCGATCCCGAGGCACCGATCTTCGGGGTCGCGCACTACGGCGCCGTCGTGGACATGTTCGAGCTGGCCGACCAGCTCGAGCAGGCGCTGGGCTAGGGGCGACGATGCTCGCGTCGGTGGCCACGCGGCCGGTGTTCTGGCATTTCGTCGTCTGGCTGAAGGTCATCTGGTACGTCCTCGCCGCGGCGTCGGTCGTCGTCTTCGCCTACGGGATCGCGCGGCCCGTGGTCAAGTACCGCCACGGCCGCGGCGACCAGTTGCCACCCGCGCGTGACGTGCCGCGCCTTCTGCGGCGCGGGCTGCGAGAGCTGCTCGAGCACGTGACGATCGCGCGCCGAGACACGACCGCGGGCTGGGCCCACGGCGCGATCTTCTACGGGTTCATCGTCCTGTTTGCGGGCACGGTGATCCTCGGCTTCGACACCGACTTCACCGATCCGGTGTTCGGCTGGAGCTACTTCCACGGAGGCTTCTATCTCGCATACAAAGAGACGCTGAACGTCTTCGGCACGGCGCTGATCGCCGGCGTGCTGGTGATGATGCTGCGCCGCGCGGTGCTGCGGCCGGCCAAGCTGGACTACGCCCGCCCCGACCGGGCGCCGGGCGATCCACAGTTCGACCGCCGCGTGTACGAGGTCGGCGACTGGGTATTCGTCGGGACGCTGCTCGTGATCGCGCTGACCGGTTTCGTGCTCGAGGGCGTCCGTATCGCGATGGACAGCCCTGGGTACGGCGGCACGCAATTCGGCGGCTGGGTGATCGCGCAGGCCCTGACCGGCGTGCCACGCGCCACGCTCGCCGGACTCCGGCACGGGCTCTGGTGGTTCCACGGCCTGCTCGCGATCACGTTCGTCGCGAGCATTCCCTACACGAAGGCGGCGCACATGCTGACGAGCTTCCTGTCGCTGGCGCTGCGCGACCCGCTGGCCGGCAAACGTTTGCGCCCGATCCCACCAGACCGTGCGGCCGAGCCGGCCGGTTATGCGACGCTCGCCGACTTCAGCCCGTTGCACCTGCTGGAGCTCGATGCGTGCACGAAGTGCGGGCGCTGCCACGAGGCGTGCCCCGCGAACGCCACCGGCCGGCCGCTGTCGCCGCGCGACGTAATCCTCGAACTGCGCGAGCAGGCGAACGCCGCGATGCGCCCGACCGGAATCGGCGGCGTCATCGGCCAGCTGCTCGACGGACGGGCCGACGGCGGCGGCTTCACGAAGGCGGTGATCGGCGAGGACGGCGTCCGCGTTGAGACGGTCTGGTCCTGCATGCAGTGCAACGCATGCGTCGAGGCCTGCCCGGTCGGAATCGAGCAGGCACCGATCATCAACCAGCTCCGCCGCCGGCTCGTCGAGGACGGCGAGCTCGACGCGAACCTCCAGTCGACGCTCGAGGTGATCCACAAGTCGGGGAACTCGTTCGGAGAGAACAAGCGCAAGCGTGGCCGCTGGACCGCCGAGCTCGAGTTCGAGGTCCCGGACGCGCGCCGCCAGCCAGTCGACGTGCTCTGGTTCGTCGGCGACTACGCGTCGTTCGACCCCAGGTCGCAGCTGGTCACGCGCTCGCTCGCCCGTCTTTTCCACGGCGCCGGTGTTGACTTCGGGATCCTCTACGACGGCGAGCGCAACTCGGGCAACGACGTCCGCCGGGTCGGCGAGGAGGGCCTGTTCGAGACGCTGGCGGAGGAGAACATCGCGACGCTCGCAAAGTGCCAGTTCGAGCGGATCGTCACCAGCGACCCGCACTCGCTGAACACGTTGCGCAACGAGTACCCGGACCTCGGCGGCGGGTCCTGGACCGTGCTCCATCACACGACGTTGCTCCTGGAGCTGATCGACTCGGGTCGCCTGGAGCTGAGGCGGCGGCTGTCCTACCACGTCACCTACCACGATCCGTGCCACCTCGGCCGCATGAACGGCGAGTACGACGCGCCCCGTCAGATCCTCGAGCGCCTCGGCTGCACGCTGATCGAGATGCCGCGTAACCGCGACAACTCGTTCTGCTGCGGGGCGGGCGGCGGCCGGATCTGGATCGCCGACCCTCCCGGCGCCGAGCGGCCCTCGGAGAACCGGATCCGCGAGGCGGTAGGACTGCCAGGGGTCCAGCTGTTCGTCGTCGCGTGCCCGAAGGACGTGACGATGTACGAGGACGCGATCAAGACCTCGGGCAACGCCGGGAACCTGGAGTTGCGCGAGCTGACCGAACTGGTCGAGGAAGCGCTGGTCGCAGAGCCCGTCCTCGCAGCGCCCGCGTGATGGCTCGCAGACCGTTGATCGGAGTCGCGGCGAGCCTGCACGACTTCGGCGACTACGGCGGCGTCGGCGTGCAACGGCCGCTGCTGGCGGCCGGCGCCGTTCCGCTGACGCTCCCGCAGCTGCCGGAGGCCGTCGGCCCGGCGCTCGACGCGCTCGACGCGATCCTGCTCGCACCCGGCCGCGACATGGAACCGAGCCGTTACGGCCAGGACCGGAGCCCGTTGCTCGCGGCGACCGAACCGCGGCGCGACGCCTTCGAGCTCGAGCTGGTCGCGGCGGCGCTCGAGCGAGGGCTGCCGATCCTCGGCATGTGCCGCGGCATCCAGGTGCTGAACGTCGCGCTCGGCGGGACACTCGTCCAGGACCTGAGCCTGGTCTGGCCCGAGCATCCGACAGATCCTGGATGGACCGTGTGGAAGGAGGTCGAGGTGGCGTCGCTCGACGGCGCGCCGCCTCCGCCCCACCCCCGCCACGAGATCGCGATCGAGCCCGGCAGCCAGCTGGCGCAGGCGCTCGGCACGACCTCGATCGAGGTCAACTCCTTCCACCATCAGGCGATCGACCGCCTCGGAGATGGCCTGACGGTTGTTGCCGCGAGTGCCGACGGTTTACCCGAGGCCGTCGAGCTCCCCGGCCGCCCGGTGCTCGGGGTGCAGTGGGAGCTTCAGGAGGAGGCCCGAGTCGACCGCCGCTCTCAAGCCGTGTTCGAGTGGTTCGTCAGAGCAGCCCGTGAGGCCCGGCGCGGCGACAGCGCGGCGCGGTCCCCGGCCTAGGAGGCGGGCGGATGGCGCGACCAATCGTGCTCGGCGTGGTCGGCGACTCAGGCGCCGGCAAGACGACGCTCACGCGCGGGCTCCTGCGGGTGCTCGGGCTCGACCACGCGACGCGGCTGAACGCCGACGACTACCACCGCTACGAGCGCCGCCAGCGCGCCGAGCTCGGGGTCACCCCGCTTCACCCCGACTCCAACCACCTCGACATCCTCACCCAGCACCTGGTCCACCTCCGCCGCGGCGAGCCGGTCCTCAAGCCGGTCTACGACCATCGCGACGGCACGCTGCGCCCGCCCGCGTACGTGCGCCCGTCACGGTTCCTGTTCGTTGAGGGACTGCTCGGCTACCACACCGAGACGCTCCGCACGGCGCACGACGTGCGCGTCTTCCTGGACCCGCCCGAGGAGCTGCGACGCGCGTGGAAGCTCAAGCGCGACTGCACGCGGCGCAACTACACGACCGACGAGGTGCTCGCCGAGCTCGATCGCCGTGAGCACGACGCGGACGAGTTCATCCGGCCGCAGCGCCAGCACGCGGACATCCTCGTCAGCTTCAGGCAGGGCAGCCACCCGGCGCAGCTGGACGCCGACGTGGTGCTGCGCGACGGCCTCCCCCACCCCGACATCTCGGAGTTGTTCCCACCCCTCGGACCTGCCGCTGGCCCGTCCCTGGTGCGCCGCTCGGACGATCTCGTGCTGCGGATCCCCGGGGATGTCGATCCGGGCTACGCCACCGAGCTGGAGGAGAACGTGTGGGCGCGGATGAGCTTCGCGAATCACTTGCGGGTCCGCCGGCTCGGCGAGCTCACAGTTGGCACCGACCTGTACCGCTCGGAGTCGCTCGCACTGGTGCAGGTACTGATCCTCTACCACCTGATGTGGGGGCATCTGGATCAGGCCGCCGGCCGCGCCACGACGCGCGCGCCGGGGCGCCGGACGAGTGGCGACGATTCCGCGCTTTTTCTATAGTTCGGTCGCCGAATATGGCAGTTACCCTAACCCAGCTGGCTGCCTTCCTCGCCGTCGCCAGGCGCGGCTCGGTGACGGCCGCGGCCGAAGCGCTGGTCGTCACGCAGCCGTCCGTGTCAGCCGCGGTTTCAGCGCTCGAACGGGAACTCGGCGTACAGCTGACCGAGCGGGCCGGACGAACGCTCGCGCCGACGGCGGCGGGACGGGCATACATGCCATACGCCGCTGACGTCATCGGGCTGCTCGAGCGCGGCCGGCGGGCTGCACGCGAGGCGGCGGAGCCCGGCCGCGGGACGCTGCGGGTGAGCGCCGTCACGACCGCGGGGGAGCACCTGGCTCCGGTGCTGCTGCAGGCGTTTCGCGCAGGGCATCCGAAGATCAAGTTGAGCCTCGACGTCGGCAACCGGGACACCGTCTTCGGCCGCCTCGCGGACCACGTCGTCGACGTCGCGATCACGGGCCGGGTCCCCGACGACGCCGGCCTCCATGGCGAGCCGTTCGCCGACAACGAGATCGTCCTGGTCACGACGGCGTCCGACGCCCTGGCGCGGCGCCGGTGGGTGGCGGTCGAGGAGCTGGGCGCGCGTCCCTGGCTGGTGCGGGAGCCGGGCTCTGGTACACGAGCGATGTGCGAGGAGTACCTCGCGGGACACGGTCTGGCGCCAGAGCTGCTGACGCTCGGGTCGAACGGAGCCATCCGCCAGGCCGCACGCGCCGGCCTCGGTGTCGCTCTGATTTCACGCGTCGCCGTCGGGCTCGAGCTCGAACACGGGCTGCTTGGACTGATCCGCGTGCGCGGCGGCCTGCCCCGACGGTCGTGGTACGTCGTCCGCTCCGCCGTCGGGCCGGTCCCCGACGCGGTCGACCTGTTCACCAGGTTCGTTCGCTCGCAGGCGGCGCGGCGCGCGCTCGAGAGCTGACACCGCGCGCTACACAGCGGCGAGCGTTGCGCTTCTGGCGAGCGTCGCCTCGAACGCGCCCAGCACGGTGTCAGCCGTCTCTTCGGTCGCGTTCGGTCCCATCAGGCCGATGCGCCAGATCGACGGCGCGTCCGGCCCGAGCCCGCCACCGACCTCGATCCCGTGGTCGCGGAGCAGGCGGGTCTGGACGCTGGCCCGATCGACCCCTTCGGGCACGCGCACGGCGGTCAGCGGCGCGAGCTGACGCCACGGCTCGGCGAGCAGTTCCAGTCCCAGCCCGCGCAACCCTTGCTGGAGATAGGACCCCGCCGCGCGATGGCGGCGCCAGCGCGCTTCGAGTCCCTCGAGCTGGACCAGGCGTAGCGCCTCGTGTAACGCGTAGATGTGGAGGATTGGCGCCGTGTGGTGATACGCGGCGGGGCGCTCGATCCAGTACCGGCGCAGCAGCTCGAAGTCGAGCGAGAACGGCACCACGTGGGTCCGGTCCACGAGCCGCCGCTGTGCGCGCTCGGACAGCGCCACCGGCGCCATCCCGGGCGGCGCACCGAGGCACTTCTGCGTGCACGCGAACGCATAGTCGATCCCAAAGCGGTCGAAGTCGAGCTCGATTCCCCCGAGCGAGGTGACGCAGTCGGCCATCAGCAGCACGTCACGGCCGCGCAGCGCCGCGCCCAGCGGCTCGAGCGGGTGCTCGACCCCGGTCGACGTCTCCGCGTGAACGACCGCGACCATGCTCGCCTCGGGGTGCTCGTCGAGCGCCCTGAGTAGCCGCTCGTTCGCGACGGCTTCCCCCCAATCAGACTCGACGTCGACAACATGCACGCCGTGGCGCCGGGCGATCTCGGCGATCCTCCGGCCGAAGAAGCCGCACTCGGCGACGATCACGGTCTCGCCGGGGGCGAGCAGGTTGACGATCCCTGCCTCCATCGCGGAGGTCCCGGTCGCCGAGAGCGGGAACACGAGCGCCGCGTCGGAGGCTCCCCAGGTCCGGCGGAGCAGCTCTGCGACCTCCAACAGGATTTCGTGCATGTCCGGGTCGAGATGACCGAGCATCGGTCGCCGCATCGCGTCGAGCACGCGCGGGTCGGGGTTCGTCGGTCCGGGCCCGCACAAAAGCCGTCTCGGCGGGTCGATCTGGTTGAGCGGAAGCGGTGATGGCGTCATCGTCCAAGCTTGGCGGAGCGCCAGTTTGGACGCAACCTAAGAATTTCGCGTCAACCAATCAGTTATCTCTATGTATGGAAGCGCGCCGAAGGGCATGGAAATTCGTCTAAGGACGCTTGCCAGGACGCCCTGACGCTGCTCTATTGCCACCCGTGATCAAGCCGCGACTTCACCGCTCCGAGCTCGCCGTGCCGGGCAGCAACGTCCGCATGCTCGAGAAGGCGCCTGCTCTTGGAGCCGACATCATCATGCTCGACCTCGAGGATGCGGTCGCCCCTGACGACAAGGAGCAGGCGCGGCGCAACGTGATCGACGCGCTCCGCGAGCAGGACTGGTCACAGTGCTCGACCTCGGTCAGGATCAACGGACTCGACTCTCATTTCTGCTACCGCGACATCGTCGATGTGGTCGAGCAAGCCGGGGAGCACGTGGACACGCTGCTGATCCCCAAGGTCTCTTGCGCCGGCGACGTGCACCTCGTGGCGACGCTGCTCTCCCAGATCGAGGCGGCCACCGGGCTGGAGCGCAGGATCGGCATCTCGGTCCTGATCGAGACCGCGATCGGGATGGTCAACGTCGACGAGATCGCCGCCTCCTGCCCGGATCGGATGGAGGCGATGGTCTTCGGGGTCGCGGACTATGCCGCCTCGATTCAGAGCCACACCACCTCAATCGGCGGAATCGATCCCAACTACGCGGTCGGCTCAGACCTCGGTGACCAGTGGCATTACCCGCTCTCGCGAATCGCGGTCACCTGCCGGGCGCACGGCCTGCGTCCGATCGACGGCCCCTACGGCGACTTCACGGATGCAGCCGGATATGTGTGCTCCGCCCGACGCGCAGCGGTGCTGGGCTACGAGGGCAAGTGGGCGATTCACCCATCGCAGATCGCGCTGGCGAATGAGGTCTTCACCCCTCACGAACACCTGATCGAGCGCACCCACCGGATCATCGCGGCGATGCGCGACGCCGCGCGTGAGGGCAAGGGTGCCGTGTCGCTCGACGGCCGCTTGATCGATGCGGCATCGATCAGGATGGCGGAGAACCTGCTCGCCAAGCTCGAACTGATCGAGCAACGCGACGCTCAGGACCGGGGGCGCGTCTTGTTCGTGTCGTAGATCGGGAACGGCGCAACCGTTGCCCCGACCGTGCCGTCGCCGAGCGCCACGTCGACGCGTTGACCCTCGTTGACCAGCCCGCGGTCGATCGAGCCCATCGCGATCACGTCGTTGAAGGTGGGGCTCGTGCACGGGCTGCGGACGATGCCGACGTCCGCGCCAGCGGCCGTCACGGCGGCTCCGTACTCGGGGACCTCGTCGCCGTCGATCCGGAGCGTCGTCAGCAGCCGTGGCGTGCGCTCGGACGCGACCCGCTCGAGCGCCTCGCGACCCACGAAGTCGCTGCCCGAGCCCAGCTTGATCACGTTGTCAAGCCTCACCTCGAAGGGGTCCGTCTGATGCGGGAAGTAGTCGATGTCGGGGAACAGGAGACCGGATTCGATCCGCAGCGTCTCGATCGCCGAGAGCCCGATCGGCCTCAGGCCGTGCGGTTTGCCGGCGCTCACGACCGCGTTCCACAGCTCGCTGGCGTCCTCGGGCTTGCAGTACAACTCGAACCCCAGCTCGCCCGAGTACCCCGTCCGCGACAGCCACACCGGGACACCGCCGACGGTGACGCCGTCGGTGAGGAAGCGGAAGTAGCGCAGCGCGCCGATGTCCGCGCCCGCGGTGATCGGGGTGAGGACTTCCCGTGACAGCGGGCCCTGGACCTGCAGATGGGGCATCTCGTCGGTCACGTCCTTCAGCTCGACGTCAAGGTCCCTGTCGGAGGCCACCTTTCGGAACCAGTCGAGGTCCGAGTCGAAGCTGGTGATCGAGAAGCAGTGCTCGGGACCGACGTGGAACACCGTCCCATCCATGACCATCTTGCCGTCGTCGTCGCAGATCGCGCCGTACCGGACCTGCCCGATCTCCAGCTCGGCCATGTCGTTCGTGAACAGCGCGTCGGCCAGGGAGAGCACATCCCTGCCGCGCATGTCCCACTTTCGCAGTGGCGATTCGTCCCAGACGTTGCACGCCGTCCTTGTCGCCCGGTGCTCTGCGACCGGATCACCAAAGTCCGCGGCCCAGGCCCAGCCCTCCCAGTCGGTCCAGGTGGCGCCCGCTTCACGCTGCACGTCGTCGAACGCCGTTCGATGCAACTCGGTCGTAGGCATCACTCACCGCCCGTCGTGAATCAATTTGTACAGCGACGCACTTATACAGCACCGCGACGCGCGCGGGCAAGTCACTCACGGAGCTTGCGCCTTTGTACCTATTTGTCTATGCTGCCGCGCGCCAGCACCTAGGGAGATGAGATGAAGAGCAGCCTTGAGATTGCCCAAGAAGCGGCCCTCCTGCCAATCGAGCAGATCGCCGAGCGCTCCGGCCTCGAGCCGGACGAGGTCGAGCCATACGGGCGCCACAAGGCGAAGCTGTCGCTCTCGGTGATCGAGCGCCTCGCCGACGTGCCGGACGCAAAGCTCATCTGCGTCGCCGGAATGACGCCGACCAGGGCCGGCGAGGGCAAGACGACGACCGCGGTCGGACTGACGCAGGGGCTCGGCGTAATCGGCAAGTCCCCCGTGCTGTGCCTGCGGGAGCCGTCACTCGGACCGGTGTTCGGGATCAAGGGCGGCGCGGCCGGCGGCGGCATGACGCAGGTCGTTCCGATGGAGGATCTGAACCTTCATTTCACCGGCGATATCCACGCGATCGGTGCCGCGAATAACCTGCTCGCCGCCTTGCTCGACGCCTCGATCCTGCACGGCAACCCGCACAAGATCGACGCGCTTCGGATCGGCTGGCGACGCGCCGTTGACATGAACGACCGCGCCCTGCGTCAGATCGTGCTCGGCCTCGGCGGGCGCCCGAACGGCTATCCGCGCGAAACCGGATTCGATATCACCGCCGCTTCCGAGGTGATGGCGATCCTCGCCGTCGCCCGCGACCTTCACGATCTGCGCCGCCGGCTCGGGGCGATCACGGTCGCCTACTCCTACGACGGCGCCAAGCCGGTCACCGCTGAGGACCTCGGCGCCGCGGGCGCGATGACCGTGCTCCTCAAGGACGCGCTGAAGCCGAACCTGATCCAAACCCTGGAGGGGCAGCCGTGTCTGATGCACGCCGGCCCGTTTGCGAACATCGCGCACGGGAACTCGTCGCTCGTCGCGGACCTGATCGGCCTGAAGCTCGGTGACTATGTGGTGACGGAGTCGGGGTTCGGCTCCGACATGGGGATGGAGAAGCTGTTCGACATCGTCTGCCGGGTGGGGAAGCTACGGCCGAGCGCCGTCGTGCTCGTGTGCACCGTGCGCGCGCTCAAGCACCACGGGGGAATCGAGGATGATCCGCGGGTCGAACGGGAAGCCGGGATCGCCGCACTCGAGCGCGGTGCCGCGAACCTTCGCCGTCACCTCGAAATCGTGAGCGAGTTCGGACTGCCGTGTGTCGTCGCCGTCAACCGCCGTCCTGGCGACACCGACGAGGAGGTCAAGCTCGTGCAGCGGCTCGCGCTCGAGGGTGGCGCATTCGCCGCCGAGGTCAACGAAGGCTTCGAACGCGGCGGCGCCGGCGCTGCGGCTCTCGCGGAGGCGGCCGTCGACGCGTGCGAGCAGCCGAATGAGTTCGGGTTCCTGTACGACGACGACGACTCGATCGAGGCCAAGATCAACACGATCGCGAGGCGGGTGTACGGGGCCAAGGATGTGTTCTTCTATCCGGAAGCCGAGCAGCGCATCGGTAAGTTCGAGGCGGACGGCCTCGGGAACCTGCCGATCTGCATGGCCAAGACACACCTGTCGCTGTCGGCCGACCCCGCATTGCTCGGAGCCCCCGAGGACTTCACGCTTCCGGTGCGTGACCTGCGCGCGTACACGGGTGCGGGCTGGCTGGTCCCGCTTTGCGGCGACATTCAACAGATGCCGGGGCTCGGCAAGACGCCGGCGGCACTGAACGTCGACATCGACGCCGACGGGCGGACAGTCGGATTGTTCTGACACCTCCCGCCCCTGGGCGCCGCTGATCGCGCGCGGCAGGCTGCGCAATACTGTTGCCGGTGACGCAACCATCGGTGGGGACCAAGACCGGCGACGAGGCTCGCCGGCCGCCCGCGCAACGCGCGGCGCGGCCGGTCGCGTCGGTGTCACGCGCGCTTGCGCTGCTCGAAGAGCTCCGCGACAGCGACCACGGCCTCGGTGTCAACGAGCTGGCACGGCGGATCGGGGTCAACGCCAGCACCGCTTCCCGGCTGCTCGCGACCCTCGAGGCGGCGGGTATGGTGCAGCGCAGCGGCCACGGCCCCTACCGGCTTGGGCTGGCACTCGTCACGCTCGCCGACCGCGTCCTCTCGCGATTAGACCTCCAGCCGCTGGCACGGCCGGTCCTGCTCGAGCTGATGGAGCAGACCGGCGAGACCGCCACGCTGTCGCTGCCCGGCGAACGGGAGGCGATCACGGTCGACTCCGTCCCGTCCCGTTCGAGCGTCGTCAGCATGGCGCGACTCGGTCGCCCGAGCATCTCGCACGCGACCGCGGTCGGAAAGGTGATGCTCGCGTTCGGGGGCGGCCCGTTGCCGCGCGAGCGCGATCTCGTTCCGCTGACCGATCGCACGATCACCGATCGGGCCGAACTAGCGGCCGAGGTCAGAGCAGTCCGCGAGCGGGGTTACGGAATGGTGCACGGTGAGCGCGAGGTCGACGTCAACGCGGTCGCGGCGCCGGTGTTCGACCGGAGCGGTGCGCTCGCCGCGATCCTTGGACTGCAGGGGCCGGCGGCGCGGCTCGACGATCCCAGGCGCCAGCTCACGGTCCTGCTCGACGCCGCCGGCACGCTGACGCGCGCGCTCGGTGGAGTCTCTCCAGCGCGCGCCGAGACCTACGACTGACGGTGGACGTCCTGATCCGCCATGCCGATCCAGACCGCGATGCCGCGGCCTGCGCTGAGATCTACGGACCGTTCGTCCGCGACACGGTGATCTCGCTTGAGGAGGTCGCGCCGGGCGAGCGCGAGTTCGCCGAGCGGATCAGGCGCGTCTCGCTGACGCATCCGTGGCTGGTCGCGGAAGTCGGTGGTCCGGTGGTGGGGTTCGCGTATGCCTCTGCGCACCGGGAGCGGGCGTCCTACCGGTGGGCGGCCGACGTGGCCGTGTACCTCGACCCCGAGTATCACGCGCGAGGGATCGGGCGCGCTCTCTACGGCGCGCTGCTGCCGCTGCTCGAGCGCCAGGGGATCCGGGTGGCGTGCGCCGGGATCACGCTGCCGAACGACGCCAGCGTCGCCCTGCACGAGCGGTTCGGGTTCGAGCAGGTTGGGGTCTACCGGCGGATCGGCTGGAAGGCGGGCGAATGGCGCAACGTGGGCTGGTGGCAGCTCGAACTGGTCGCGCCGGGCGAGCACGCGCCGCCCGACCCGGGACCGCCGGCGCGGCTGACCGGCGCGTAAGCGGCGCTCAGGCCTCGTCGAAGCGCGGGACCGGCGCGGGTTTCCAGAGCGCGGTGAGGCGCGTGACCGCGCTGCCGACCGCTCGCCAGATGAGAACGTCGGGCCAGGCGAGCGTCCCGAACAGCGCCACCAGCACCAGGTCACGTGCGATCACGGCCCACGATTCGAGCGGCAGGAACTCCTTCAGCTGGACGAAGTGCTGCGGGAACCACACCTGGGTGAGCGCCATCGCGAGCGCCAGCAACCCGATCGCCGCGAGGCCGCGGCGACCCGGCACGATCATCACGAGCGGGACGAGCCAGATCAGGTACTGCGGCGAGAGGACGCGGTCGAAGACGATGAACGCGCAGACCGCGGCGGCGCTTGCCGCCACCAGCCGCTCGCGGGTCGCCTTGCCGGCCGCGTACGCGAGCCACACGCCGACGATCGCGGCCGCCTGGATCACGCTCATCACTGACGCGAACTCCATCGGCGGGTGCCCGTCGAGGTTGTCGGATCCGTGGGTGAAGTAGATGTGCAGGTGCGTGCCGATCACCTGGTGGGCGAACAGCCAGATCGTCGCTCCGAGGCTCTCGATCTGAAGCGGGCGTCCGGACTGGTTGATGATGCTTGCCCACACGCCGTGCGGCGAGGCGATCACGAACGGCAGGAACCACGCCAGGACCGCGATCAGGAACACGCCGAGGCATTCGAGCGCGCGCCGGCGGCTCTCGCTGCGCCACACGTAGATCACCGCGATCGGGAGGATCACGATCGGGAATGCCTTGGCGGCGAAGCCCAGCCCGAGGAACGCGAAGCCGGTGCGGCTGCTCCCGAGCCAGATCGACGCGACGGCCGCGATCGTCAACAGGGTCGGCCACAGGTCATAGCGCGAGAGGATCACCGACCCCATCAGCACCGGCATCAGCGCGCCGAGCGCGACGCCGGCGATCAACCGGCGCAGCTGCGGGCGCTGGTCGACCAGCACGGCCGCCGCGAGGCCGACCGAGGCCATTCCGAACACCATCATCATCAGCTGGAAGAGGTTCGTGTAGGAGGCGAAGGAGGTGCCGGCGAACAGCCCCGGGAGCAGGAACACCGGCAGCGCCAGCGGCGGGTACACCTCGGCGAAGTCCCGGTAGGGGATCAAGCCGCGCTTCATCATCCCCGCGTAATGCGCGTAGATCGGTGTGTCCATCATCTGGCCGACGGTGAACCGGCCGTGATGGATGATGATCCACGAGACCACGAACCCGCCGACCGCGCTCAGCACGGCGATCCACGTCCACTGACGCGGCGTGATCGCCCCAGACGACGAGCGGGCAGCCGTCTTCACACCCCCGAGCTGAAGATTCACGTAAGGAATTTTGGCCATGCTCTCTTTAGCGGTTCGTAAAGCCCGCGTTAGATTCCAGAGGGGCTTGCGGGCCACGCCATGGTTCGCCGATACCTATCGGACTCCCTCCCCCCCGTCCTCGTCGAGCACCAACGCCAGCGTGGGGCACGCGTCGACGGCGCGCATCGCCAGCCCCAGCAGCTCGGAAGGGACCTCTGGCGCGTCGATTATCGGGTAGCCCCAATCGTCGAGCCGGATCAGCTCCGGCAGCAGCTCGGCGCACAGGCCGTGCGCCTCGCAGGCGATCGGGTTGACGCGCAGCCGCGCGCTCATCGCCCACCCCTGGCGGCCCGCCGACCCGTCGTCGCGGCGTCCCTGACGGTGCGGCCGCCGAGCGGCAACCCCGCCGGGGTCGCGACGCAGCGCCCGCGACGATGGGCGTCGATCTCCCGGGCGAACACCGACACCGCGCTGGCCACGAACCGCACCGCTCCGTCGGGGTGGTGGCAGGCGCCACGCCCGCGGATCTCGGACGCCCACCGCAGGACGCGGTCACGCTCGCCGTCCCGCGCGGTCCCGGCCGCCAAGGAGCTCATCGCGTCGGCGATCGCGCGCAGCCCGAACGTGCAGGGACCGCACTGCCCGGCCGACTGCGCCGCCAGGTAGTCGATCACCCGGGCGCTTTCATGCAGTCCACAGCCGCTCTCGCCGAGGGCGATCAGCACCCCCGAGCCGAGCGAGCACCCGACCGAGCGGAGGTCCTCACGCGCCAGCCGGAGCCCCATGGCGTGCGAGGCCTCGACCCAGGTGCCGAAGTAGCCGCCGACGAGCAATGCCCGCAGCGGCTCGGTGGCACCGCCCGCGGCCGCGACGAGGTCGGTCATCGGCGTACCGAATGCCAGCTCATACACCCCCGGGGCCGCGACGGCGCCCGAGATCGTGACCAGCGCCGAGCCGGGGTCGGCGCCCGTGCCAAGCTCCCGATACCAGTGCTCCCCGAACCGCGCCACGAGCGCGATCTGCGCGAGCGTCTCAGGGTTCTGGATCAGCGTCGGGCGCCCCCGGTAGCCGCGCTCGAACGGGCGCGGCGGCACGAACGTCGGCAGCTCGGGGCCGCCGTTGAGGTAGTGGACTACGGCGCTCTCCTCGCCGGCGACGTATCCCTCGGGAGCGGTGACGAAGTCGATCGAGACGGGGTCGGACCGAACCGCCACCGCCCCCTCGAGCGCGTTCACCGAGTCGACCGCTCGCTCACCCAGCTTGACGATCACCTCGCGCGCGCCGACCGCGCCCGCGGCGAGCACCGCGCCGTCGAGCACGAGGTGCGGCATCCGGGAGAGCAGCAGCCGGTCCTTGGCGCTCGCGGGCTCGGTCTCGGAGCCGTTGACGATCACCGCCGAGACTCGCCTGCGGCCCGCCACCGCCCGCAGCTTGCGCGCCGTGGGGAAGTCGGCTCCGCCGCGCCCGCGCAGCCCGCTTCGCTCGATCGACTCGATCAGTTCGGCCGCGCTGCGGTGCGGCAGCTCGCCGTGCACGCGGGCGTGCTCGGCGAGCGTCACCGGGGCGCCTCCCGGATCGAGCCCGGCGAGCAGGCGCGGAAGCCCGGGATGCCCCTCGAGCCAGCTCGTCATGGTCATCGGCTTCCGCCCGACGGGGCGCCGCTGACCGTGCCGGTCACGGCCCCGCTGGCCTGGTCGATCGCGAGGTTGGCGTGCAGGACGACGACGGAGCCCGAGGCGTCGGTCACCCGGGCGTCGAACCGGCTGCCGACCAGCGATGTGATGCGACCGACCATCGCCGATGGCATCCCGGGCGCGGTGAGGTCGACCTGGCTGCCGGTCAGCGAGAGGCCGCCGCCGGGCAGCGGCGCGCCGCCGAGCCGCACCCGCATCTGCCCGTTCACGCCGCCGCCGAGCCGCAGGCTGAGGTCGACGATCGCCCCGCCGTCGGCTGCCGATTGCGACGCGCTCCCGGAGAACGTCGCCGAAAACGGTCGGTCGAGCGGGCCCTTCGCCACGCCCGCGCTCGGGGTCGGCCGCCGTACGGCCGTCGCCGCGGTCGAGCCGTGGTGGACGCCGAGCAACGACGCCGGCGTGCCAGCCTTCGCGGCCCATCCCTTCTGCAACGGGCCGGCGAGCGCGAAGATCGCGATCCCCACGGGCGTGGCGACCGACAGCGCGGTCGCGCCGGTCCGGATTCCCGAGGTCGCGCCGGCGCTCCGCCCGACGCGCACGATCGTCGCGACCACGACCGCCGCGATGCACAGGACCGTGAGCAGCAGCAGCCACCAGGACTTCACGTCGGTCCCGGTCCCGAGCCCGTGCAGCACAGCCACCGGCCAGCTCGCGTACGCGAGCCAGTGGATCGCTCGCCACGAGCGGTAACCGAGGCGCCGGCGCAGGAGGCTGGTCACGACGAGCGCGATCAGCAGGTCGAACGACAGCGTGCCGAGCCCGAGCCACAGGGGACGGTAGGGCGACAGGAACGGGATCACCCCGTCCAGCAGCGTCACCGGCGCGAACCCGTCGAGCACGGTCGTGATCACGTGCAGGACGACCAGCACGATCACCAGCAGCGACGTGTCGCGGTGCAGCGTGTCGATCGCGAACCGCGGCCAGCGCGGCGCGACCGAGAACCGGATCGACCCGAGGATCCCCAGCACCACGCTGATCGTCAGCAGCACGAGCGCGACCGCGCCCGTCGACCGTGTCAGGTACCAGTAGGCGCTCGGCCCGAGCGTCGTCGCAACGAGATTCACCCGACCTCGCCTCCCCGCGGGGGGAGCTCTTCGCCCTCGGCCGGCCAGCCGGCGACGTGCTCGACGGTCCCGTCGACCGCGACGAGCCTGCTCGGCAGCCCGAGTGACTGAAGCCACTCCAGCGCGCGCTCGCCGCGGACGATCGTCGCGGTGCTGGCGGTGTTCGCGTCAAGGCACGTGGCCGCGGTCACGCTCGCGGTCCGCCAGACGCTCGCGACCGAGTTCCCGGTGGCGGGGTCGACCAGGTGGTGGACGTCGCCGTCGGGAGTCGGCCAGCGGCGTACTGCCGTGCTCGAGGTCGCGAGCCCGCCGGTTCGCAGCGAGATCCACTGTCCGGGCGCCGTGACCCCGGCGCGGTGATCGTCGGTCACCCTGACCCGCCAGCCCTCGCTTGGGGCCGACCCGGAGATCGCGACGTCGCCGCCGAGCGAGACCAGGACGCCGCAGCCGGCGGCGTCGCCCGCAGCCTGGGCCGCCCGATCGCAGGCGAGCGCCTTGGCGGTCGCGCCGAGGTCGAGCGACACCCCCGGAGGCACGCGGACGGTGGCCGCTTCGCGGTCCACCTGAACCGTGCGCCATCCCGGCACCGCCGCGACGCGGACCGGTGCGACGGTCCCCCCGTCCGCGCGGACCTCCTCGAAGTCGCGGTCGTACCCGAGCGCGATGAGCGCCTCGCCGACGGTCGGGTCGACATCGCCGTCGGTCAGCCGGGCGGCGCGCAACGCGGCCTCCACGGCGTCGAGCAGCAGCCCGCTCACGGGGACCGCGCTGCCCGCCGCGACGTTGACCGCGGTCAGCTCCGAGTCCTCGCGGAAGCGTGAGCAGGCGCGGTCGATCGCGTCGACGACCTGATCCACAGCCGAGCGCGCGCGGTCGAGCGCCTCGGGCTCGACCACCATGACGGTGGCGGTGCTCCCGAGTGCCGGGAAGCTCACCTGCTGCTCACGCATCCGGGCCTTCTACGTGCTCAGGAGCCGCCCGAGACAACAGCGCCGCCACCGCTCGAGGGGGCTGGCGCCGGCGCCGGCTGAGGTGCGGCCTGCTGCGGCGCGGAGGGCTGCGGACTCGGCTGTGAGGGGGCCGCCTGCTGAGAGGGGTCTGCCTGCGGCGCCTGACCCGGCGACTGGAGCCCAAGCTGGGCGGCGCTTGCCGGGGCGGGCAGCGCCGGCGTGCCGGCGCCCGTAGCCGCGGCGACGCGGCTGGGGCTGGACGCCGTCACGGCGCTCTTGGCGCCCAGCGACTTCCCGGGCAGCAGCGCCGATGCCAGTGCCGCGAGCGCGGCGGTCAGCGCGGCGGCTGCGGCGAACATCCACCGCCGCGTCCGGCTGATCCTCGCGAGCGCCGCGTCGCGCGCCAGCACGGCTGGTGCCGGATTGCGCCCTGCTCCAGCTGTTCTGTCATAACGGCCCATGGTCGCAATGTCTGCCAAGACAATCAGCTTTCACTAAGCGAAATGTGAGAATTCGCCTACTCCCCCGCGGCTCGGTCAACCGCCCGCGCAGGCAGCTCGATCAAGAAGGTAGAGCCTTCAACCGAGACGCGACCCCGGTGGCGCTCGACGATCGCGGCGACGATCGAGAGCCCTAGCCCAGAGCCCGGGCGCGCCGCCGTGGCGGGGCCGCGCCAGAAACGCTCGAACACGCGCTCGCGCTCCCCCGGAGTCGGGCCGGGTCCTTCGTCGCTGACGCTGAGCGCTGCCCATGACCCCTGACGCCGGAGCGCGACCGTCACCGCGCCGCCGTCGGGGCCGTGCACGAGCGCGTTCTCGACCAGGTTCTCCAGCGCCCTCGCGAGCGCTTCCGAGTCGCCGTCGACCGCGACGGCCTCGACGGTGCCGCGCCGCAGCCTGCCATCGGCGTTGTGGTTGGCCAGCACGCTGGTGAGCAGCGAATCCAGCTCGACCGGACGCGGCTCCTGCGCCACCGCCTCGACTCGCTCGAGCACCAGCAGGTCGTCGACCAGCCGGGCCAGCCGCGCCGCGTCCCGCTCGAGGTCGGCGATCACGTCGGGGCTCGCCCCGTGGCGGGCGATGTACTCGACGTTTCCGCGCAGCGAGGTGACGGGCGTTCGGAGCTCGTGCGAGGCGTCGGCGAGGAACCGGCGCTCGTTCTCACGGGAGCGCTCGAGCGCCCCGAGCATCCGGTTGAGGACGCCCGTCAGCTGCGCGAGCTCGTCGCCGCTGTCGGTCTCGGGGAGCCGTCGCGATGGGTCCGCCGTGCGCTCGATCTCCTCGCCGGCGACGGCCAGCCGCCGCAGCGGACGCAGTCCCGTGCCCGTGAGCACTATCGCCGCTAGGATCGCCAGCAGCGCCGCCCCGGCACCGCTCAGCGTGACGACCAGGCCGAGATGTCCGATCGTGTGGGCGATGTCGGTCGTCTGCGAGGCGACGAGCACCGCGCCACCAGACGCCGCGCCCGATCCCTGCGCGATCGGCGCGGCGTACAGCCGGTACGGGCTGTCGTCGATCTCGATGTCCTCGTATCCGACCGCGCCGTCCCTGATCGCACGCTCGGCGAGCGTCCCCTCGGGCAGCAGGTTCGCGCCCAGCGCGAGCGAGCGCGCGAGGATCCTTCCACGCGAGTCGAGCACCTCGACGACGATCTGGCGTCCCGACACCGGGCTCTCCAGCGCGCCCGGAGCGGTCAGGACGGCGGGCGCCGAGACCGCCAGCTCCGCGACCTGGAGCGCGCGCTGGCGCAGCGCGCTGTCGAGTGAGCTCTGCAACTCGTTGCGGACGAGCAACACGGCAGCAACGCCGAACAGGGCGACCGCGGCGACGATCGAGCCGCCCGCGGCGAGCACGAGCCGCGCCCGGAGCGAGCGTGGGATCAGCTTCACGGCGGCCCTCTCCGGCCCTCAGGCCCGCAGCGCGAACCCGGCTCCCCTGATCGTCCGGATCAGGACCGGCTCGCCGAGCTTGCGGCGGAGCCGGGTCACGTAGCGGTCGACGACGTTGGGCTCCGCGGCGCCATCCCAGATCTCCTCGATCGCGTGGTCGCGCCTGACGACGCGGCCGGGCTCCCGCATCAGCAGCGCGAGCAGATCCGACTCACGGCCGGTCAGCTCGATCGGGCGTCCCGCGCGGGTGGCGCTGCGTGCGGCGGTGTCGAGCACGAGGTCAGCGTACGAGAGCACCGAACGCGCCTGGCCGGTTCGGCGGATCAGCGCGCGCAGGCGGGCGATCAGCTCCTGGACGGCGAACGGCTTGACCAGGTAGTCGTCGGCGCCCGCCTCGAGGCCTGTGACCCGGTCGGGAACCGCGTCGCGGGCGGTGAGCATCAGGATCGGGGTCGGCAGGCCCTTGGCCCGCAGCCGCTTGCAGACGGCGACCCCGTCGAGTCCTGGCATCGCCACGTCGAGCACGATCAGGTCCGGCGCCGCGCGCTCGGCGGCGACCAGTGCGGCGCCGCCGTCGGCCGCGACCGTCACGTCGAAGCCTTCGGCCACCAGTGTCCGCTCGAGCATTCGACGTAGCGGCGGATCGTCGTCGACTACGAGCACCCGCTCGCGTGGCTCAGCCACCGGCGACGTCGCGGCGCAGGAACACCACGTATGCGGCGAACAGCGCCGGGATCCCGTAGAGCGCGCAGACCCACGCCGCGCGGATGATCGGCGTCCAGTCGGTGGGCGTCCGCAGCAACCCTTGCCACGCGTTGAACTGCGTGCTGAGGAGATACGGCTGGATCGCGCCGGTCCCGGGGAGGATGCCGATCAGCTGGAATAGCAGGGAGATCATCAGCGTCCCGACGACGGCGGCGGCGCTGTTGCGGGTGATCGCCGAGAGCAGCAGCCCGATCGCGACGATCGTGAGGATCGGGATCAGGTACACGAGCAGGCTCACGGACACGAGCTCGAGCGCCTTAGGCGCGGAGACGATCGTCCCGGACAGGCTCTGCAGCGAGTTGAAGCCCGACTGGATGCTGCCCGCAACGATCGCGATCACACCGTCGATGACGATCGCGGCGACGGCGTAGGTCACCGCCGTGAGCGCCTTGCCGGCGAAGATCTGCCAGCGCTCGAGCGAGCGGGTGAGGACGGTCTTGAGGGTGCCGTTGTGGTCCTCGGAGGCGACGATGTCGCCCGCCACCAGGGCCGTGATCAGCGGGAACAGCCACACCGCCCCGAACAGCAGGATCACCAACGGGACCGCGAGCCCGGAGCGCGTCAGGTACGACGAGAACGCGATGTCGCCGCCGCGACGGTCGGGGCGGAAGTGGATCGCCAGCACGAAGATGATCGGGACGAGCGCCGCGGCGCCGAGCCCCAGGTAGGTGCGCTTCTGGTAACGGAGCTTGGTCAGCTCCCAGCGGTAGACGGTGAGCACGCCGGGCCTCATCGGGCTCCCTCCAGCGCCTCTGCAGGCTGCTCCGGAGCCGCGCTTGCGCCGTCGCCGCCCTCGGTGAGTGAGAAGAACAGGTCCTCGAGCGTCGCGCTCTGCGGCGACAGCGCCTTGATCAGGGCTCCCGCCTCGACGAGTGCCTGAGAGAGCTCGGCGACCGCCCGGTCGTCGGCGGTGAACATGACCTGTCCCTTCTCCACCCGGACGTCGCTGATCCCGGGCTGGGCATGGCACACCGCCAGCGCCCGCTCGTCGTCGGTCGTGGCGACGCGGTAGCTCATCCCGGCGGCGCGCTTGAGGTCGGCGATCTCGCCCTCGTAGACGATCTTGCCGGTGCGCACGATCGCGACCCGGTTGCACACCTCTTCGACCTCGGCCAGCAGGTGGCTCGAGAGCACGATCGTGATCCCCTGGCCCGCGAGCCGCTGGATCAGCAAGCGCATGTCGCGCATGCCGCCGGGGTCGAGCCCGGTGGTCGGCTCATCGAGCAGCAGCAGCTTTGGATCACGCAGCAGCGCGGCGGCGATCCCGAGCCGCTGGCGCATGCCGTGCGAGTAGCCGCCGACGCGGTCGCCCGCGCGGTGGGCGAGCTCGACCGCGTCGAGCGCCTGATCGATGCGCCCGGCAGCGCCACCGCCGTCGAACGCCGCCAGCAGCTCGAGGTTGCGACGGCCGTTCAGATACGGGTAGAAAGTCGGCGCCTCGACGAAGCCGGCGACGCCCTCGAGCGCGCGCACCGTCTCCTGGGGGTCGCGACCGAACACCCTGACCGTTCCCTCGGTGGGTCGGATCAGCCCGAGCATCATCCGCAGCGAGGTCGTCTTGCCGGCCCCGTTCGGCCCGAGGTATCCATACACGTCGCCGGCGCGGACGGTCACGTCCACGCCGGCG
>DATKFF010000138.1:0-4392 GCA_035511595.1 Solirubrobacteraceae bacterium
GCCTCGAGGGCTTCGGCAGTCCTCTCCATCGTCCACGACAGGTGCTCAACGTCCTCCCGCGTGAGCCGGCCGCGTTGAGCACGTTGCTCCGGGCGCATCCCTCGCAAATCATTACACCCCGCAGAGCGCCGGACATCAGACCGGGGTCCACGGGCCGCGCGCCCTCAGAGCGCGCGGCCCAGGTGCCCCCTGAAGCCGATCACTGATTGCCAGAGAACCGCGACCACGCGGGGGATGGGTCCTAGCTCAATCGCAAACGGTGTGACCTCAGCGTCGCGGACACGCTAGGCGCGGTGGTGTCGGCGAAATATGGGGTCCACACCCCATCCTGTGAGGATGGGGGCAGGTACCCATTCCCGGTCACGCGTCCTCACGGCAGTCTCGGTCAAATGCTCAACCTTTGGAGGACCGATGACTGCCCTCGATGAAGTCACCAGGCTCGGGGGCGTGGACGAGTACGACCCGCCCGTCGCCACGCCGAGGATCCGACTGCTCGTGGTCGATGATCACGCCGCGGTGCGGCGCGGCCTGTGGGAGCTGTTCGACGACCAAGACGATTTCCGGGTCGTCGGGACGGCACCATCGGCGGAGCGCGCGATGGCGGTCGCCGAGCGCGATCAGTTCGACGTCGCCGTGGTCGATTACCAGCTTGGTGATCGCAACGGTCTCTGGCTGAGTCGCAAGCTCAAGCGCCTGCCACGTCCGCCTCGGGTCGTGATCTACTCCGCGTACTGCGACGGCCTGCTTGCCGCGGCCGCCGCGGTGGCCGAGGTCGATGGACTGGTGAGCAAGGCCAGCCTCGGCTCGGAGCTGTGCGACTCGATTCGCAGTGTCGCCCGTGGCCGCGCGTCGCTGCCGGCGGTTCCATGGCAGGTGGCTGCGACGTTGCGATGCCGGCTCGATGACGCGGAGCAGGCAATATTCGGCATGTCGCTCGCCGGACTCGAGCGCGCGGAGATCGCCAGGATCCTCGGGCTGTCCGAGGCGGCACTGGAGTCACGGGTGGGCCAGATGCTGCGAAAGCTCGAGACCATTGACCACGCCTCCTGGGAGCGCTCGACCATTGTTGATTGAGGAGCTCGACGCTCAGCCGCGGGCGGCCGAGGTGCCATCCTTGGCGTTCGAGGACCCGTGCCTCGAAGACGCGGTGGTGACGCCTTTGATCGACCCCGACAGGTTGAGGCCGGACTCCGAGCGCCGGCAACGCTACATCCCGCTCTTCAGGCGGGTGGCGGGGGTCAACGCGGTGCTGTTGGTCGCGGCAGTCGCGGTGACGATCGTCGTTCTTGATCCGGAGAAATTCTCGTCCTTTGCGGTGGACGAGGCCGGGGTGCTGGCCGGGGCGCTCACGCTGCTGGCGCTCGTGAACCTGTATCTGGTCCGGCGTGTCATTCGGCCACTGCAAGCGCTGACGGCGCTCGCCCGCCGGGTCGACCTTCGTAATCCAGGCGAGCGAATGCCGGTTGAGGCTCCCATCTCGGAGGCGGGCGAGCTGGCCCTGACGTTCAACGAGATGCTCGACCGGCTGAGCGCTGAGCGCCGCGACGCGACCGGACGGGTGCTGGCCGGGCAGGAGGCCGAGCGCTTGCGGATCGCCCAGGAGCTCCACGACCAGGTGGGCCAGGAGCTGACGGCCGTCCTGCTGGTCCTCTCCCAGCTCCATGCACGCGTTCCGGCCGAGCTACGCCCGGACGTGGCCGACGTGCAGGATGAGGTGCGGGCGGGCCTCGAGGACCTGCGGCGGATCGCGATTGAGCTCCGACCCGAGGCGCTCGACGATCTGGGGCTGGCGAGCGCGCTGGCCGTGCTTGCACAGAGATTCGCCGAACGCTCGGCCCTCCGTGTGACCGAGCGAATCGCGGAGGACCTGCCACCCCTCAGGCCCGAGGTCGAGCTGGTGATCTACCGGGTGGCGCAGGAGGCGCTGACGAACGTCGCGCGCCACTCCGGCGCCAGCGAAGCGGAGCTCACCGTCGACACCGAAGACCACCACCTCGTGCTCACCGTTCGGGACCATGGTCGCGGCTTGCCGGCCGGTCACCGCCCGGGTACTGGCATGCGCGGGATGCGCGAGCGCGCGGGGCTGATCGGTGCGGGACTCAAGGTCGCGAACTCCACCGACGGGAGGGGTTGTGAAGTTCGGCTCGACGTGGTGCTCGAGGGGGCGCGATGAGCCCGGTCCCGTTGAAGACTCGGGTCCTGCTCGCGGACGACCACGCCGTCGTGCGGCGCGGGCTGCGGATGGTGCTCGACGCGCAGCCTGACCTGGAGGTGGTCGCCGAAGCCGGCGATGGTGCCGAGGCCGTCATGCTCGCGCTTCAGGAGGGGGTGGACCTGGTCGTGATCGACATCTCGATGCCGAGGATGACGGGGCTGCAGGCGGTCAGCGAGCTCCACCGTCGCGCGCCGGGGATGCGGATCCTGATCCTGTCCATGCATGAGAACGAGCAGTACCTATACGAGGCGCTCAAGGCCGGCGCGTCGGGGTACGTGCTCAAGACGGTCGCCGATCGTGACCTCGTCGAGGCGTGCCGTGCGGCAATGCGCGGAGAGCCGTTCCTCTACCCCGGCGCGATGACGCCCTTGATCCGGGACTACCTGAGGCGCGCCCACAACGACGAGCCGTTGCGGGAGGAGCCGCTCAGCGCGCGCGAACGGGAGGTGCTGAAGCTGATCGCCGAGGGCTACAGCAGCAGGCAGATCGCCGACGCGCTCGTGATCAGCGAGAAGACCGTCGAGCGTCACCGCGCGAACATCCTGGAGAAGCTCAGCATGCATGACCGCGTGGAGCTCACCCGGTACGCGATCCGTCGCGGCCTCGTAGAGCCCTGACGGGCGGCGCGGCAGCCATCGCAGATACACGCCCGCCCCCATAGACCGCGGAGCACGCGCAGGAGACGCTGTCTTGATGTTTCCCATCCGGCGCGGCCCGAGGGCATCGCGATGAGGCTCGGACCGCTGCTGCTGGCGGGACTTGTCCTTGCCGTGATGGCGTTTCGCAGGCGGCGACTCTCCTCACAGGCTCGGATTGTCGGGCTGGTACTGGTCGGTGCGCTTGTCCTGTACGGCAGCGGCGTGGTCCATCTGCCCAATCTCGAACACGCCCTACGCCAGGTCGGCCAGGCCCTCGGCCCCTACACCTACCTCCTCGTGGGGGCGCTCGCGTTCCTGGAAACCGGCCTGGGTGTCGGACTGATCGCCCCCGGCGAGCTGGCGGTCGTCGTCGGCGGGGTCGCCGCGGGCCAGGGACACATTCAGATCGCGGTCCTGATCCTGGTGGTGTGGGCTTGTGCGTTCGCCGGCGACACGACGTCGTTTCTGCTCGGGCGACGGTTCGGGCGCGAGTTCCTCCTGAGGAATGCTCCGCGGCTGCGGCTGACCACGGAGCGAATCGAGCAAGTCGAGCGGTACTACGCCAATCACGGGGGCAAGACGATCCTGATCGGCCGGTTCATCGGGTTCGTGCGACCGCTGTCGCCATTCATCGCCGGCACGACGAGAATGGCGCCCCGGCGATTCTTCGCGTATTCGTTCCTCGCCGCGGGCGCCTGGTCGGCGAGCTTCTCGATTCTCGGCTACGTGTCTTGGCAATCCTTCGATCGGGCCGCCGCGATCGCCGAGAAGGGGTCTTTGGCGCTCGCCGCGGTGATCGCGCTCCTGGTTGCAGCGGTCTTGGGGTACCGAACGCTGCGAGCGCGCCGAGAGCCGCGAACCGCTCCGTGAGGCGGCGCGGACGAGATGCATGCCTGACCCCATTGGAGGGGTGGGGCGCCACCCTTAGCTTGCTTGGTTCAACCGAACAGCGCGGCCAGGGAACGCCGTGTGAAAGGGGCATCACATGCTTACCCGCGACTACCTGTCCGACGCCATCAACGGGCGCGTCATCCGGCCCGGCGACGGTGAGTGGGATGCAGCTCGACGGACCTTCAACTCGCTGCTCGACCAGCGGCCCGTGGCTGTTGCGTTCCCCTCGGACGAGCGCGACGTCGCTGCGCTCGTGCGGGTCGCTAAGGAACAGGGGCTTCGGATCGCGCCACAGACGACCGGACACAACGCGGGGCCGCTCGGGTCACTCGAGGACACGCTCCTGCTCAACACCTCCGAGCTGCAGGGCGTAAAGCTCGACGCCGGCGGCCTGCGCGTCCGCGCTGCAGCCGGGACGAAATGGGGGATGGTCGCCGAGCCGCTTTCAAGGCTCGGGCTGGCAGCGCTCCACGGCTCTTCGCCAGACGTAGGAATCGCCGGGTATTCGCTGGGCGGCGGGATGGGATGGCTCGCGCGCCGGCACGGCCTTCAGGCCAACAGCGTGACTGCCGTCGAGCTGGTGACCGCCGACGGCCGCGTGATCCGCGCGGATGCCATGCAGGAGCCGGAGCTGTTCTGGGCGCTGCG
>DATKFF010000139.1:0-16074 GCA_035511595.1 Solirubrobacteraceae bacterium
AGCCTCCGTTCTGGGGGGCGCGCGAGGTCGAGGTCGACATGGACGCGGTCTACCGTCACCTCGACACCCACGTCCTGTTCAAGCTCCACTGGGGCGGGCGCGGCGTCAAGGGCGAGGAGTGGCAGCGGCTCTTGCGCGACGACTTCCAGCCGCGCCTCGAGCGGATGTGGCGTGAGCAGGACTATCTGCGTCCGCGCGCGGTGCTCGGCTACTTCCCGTGCAACTCCGAGGGCAACGAGCTGATCATCTGGGACCCGGAGGCCCCGGGTGTGCGTGAGCTCGAGCGGCTCGTGTTCCCGCGCCAGCCCAGGCACGACCGCATCTGCCTCGCGGACTTCTATCGGCCAGTGGACTCGGGCGAGATCGATGTGGTCGCGATCCAGGCGGTCACCGCCGGCGACGAGGTGACCCAGCTGATGGCGCGGCTCGAGGCCGACGGCGAGTTCGCCGAGCAGTTGTTCGTCCACGGCCTGGGCGTGCAGACCGCCGAGGGGATGGCGGAGTGGCTGCACTCCCGCGTCCGTTCCGATCTCGGGGTCGAGCCCGCCCAGGGCCGCCGCTACTCGTGGGGTTATCCCGCGTGCCCCGAGCAGTCAGAGCACGAGAAGGTCTTCCGGTTGCTCGATGCGCCCTCGATCGGGCTGCGGCTGTCGGGCGGCTTCGCGGTCGAGCCGGAGCAGTCGACGCTCGCGATCGTCGCCCACCACCCCCAGGCCGTCTACTTCGGGATGAAGTCGGGCTCGCTTCCGAAGAACGAGCGCCAGGCCGCCGACGAGCTGATCGCCGGCACGGAGAAGGACCCCACCCGGCTGGCCGAGCTGCCGGACGAGGACCCGTCCGCGGACGACGGCGCAGGGTCGGGCGAGGGCGAGCCGGCGATGGCGGAGGCGTAGCGCTCGAGGCGGGACGCCTTGTCGGCCGGCAATCAGCCGGCCCGAATCGCCGCCAGCGCTTGTTGGCGGGTCTCGTACATCGGCAGCTGTCGATCGAGTGCCGTCAGCTCGAAAGCGCGTCGCGGGGATCCCATCGGGCACGCGATCGCAAGCTGGCGCCCGGTGGCATCCAGGTGACGGAAGGCGTTGAGTAGCAGCGCGATCCCGGAGGAGTCAACCAGCGAGACGGCCTCCAGGTCGACGAGGACCGCTCGCGCGCCGGAGCGCAACGCGGCATTGAGCTCAGGGGCAAGCTTGATGCAGCATGCGAAATCGAGGTCGCCACTGACCGTCAGAACGGCGACGTCGCCGACGATCGTTGTTGTCGGCTCACGTGTTTTCTCGCCCACCGGCGGAGGCTACCCTCGACGCCAACGGACTATCCGTGGCCGCGTGGCCGTGATGCGAGGCGTGTGGTTTTCAGTCGTGGGGAGCGACGACCAGCAGCGTGGCGTCGTCGCGCAGTGCTTCGGGGGAGGCCTTGACAACGGCGTCTTGCAGGCCGCGGACGGTCGTCGCTGCCGAGCGCGGGCCCAGCCCTGTGATGATGTCGCGCAAGCCACTCTCGCCGATCCGGCCACCGTCTGCCGTGCGGCGCTCGCTGACCCCGTCGGAGTAGAGCAGCAGGCGGTCCCCCGGCCCCACCACGGCGCTGAGGAGCGGGAAACTGCGCTCCGCGAAGCGCATGCCGAGCGGGTATGTGCGCTCGCCGTCGAGCTCGTCGATTCGCCCATCGGCGCGGATCACCAACGGCGTCGGATGGCCGCAATTGATCCAGCGCAACCGATGCCGCTCGGCATCCCAGGACCCCAGCACCGCTGTCAGGTAACGCTGGATGTCGAGCCCCAAGATCGCCTCGTCGGCCAGCCGGGCGGCCGCCTGGAGCCCGGCCCCGGCACGGCGCGCGGCGCGCAGGGCGCCGATCGCCAGCGAGGAAACCGCTGCGGCCGAGTCGCCCTTGCCGGTCGCATCGGCGACGGCCAGCCATAGCCCGTCCGCGTTGCCGGCGTAGTCAAAGAAGTCGCCCCCGACGTCATAGCCGGGTAGCACACCCCCTGCGACGTCCGCCCCGTCGACGTGGGCGAGGCGCGGCGGCAGCAGGTTCTGCTGAATCTCGGCGGCGGGCTGGGTGTCCTTGCGCCGGCGAACGGAATGCAGCGCGTCGGTGTAGCCCGAGGCAAGCTCGAGCGCCAAGGCTGATTGGCTCGCAAATTCCTCCAGGTCAACGGCCGGCCGGTCGCGAGCGAGCAGAAAGCCCATCACGCGATCGCGCACGACCATCGGCCAAAGGCTGTTCGGTCCAACGCGGTCGCTCACCAGCTCCCGCAACAGCGGCAGAGCCTCGGGAATTATCTCCGGTCCGATGCCGACCGGCGCGCGTATCCGCTCGGGAAATCGTTCGACATCGCCGGCCAAGCGCAGCGCGAACGACCCCTCCACATCCAGTACATACGCGGCGACCTGACAACCGGCTTGCGCCGACGCGACCTCAACGACCCGTTCGGGCAGCAGGTGGGGCGGCGACGCACCTAACAACTCCCCGGCGTCGGTCTGTCCACCCGTCGTCATCTCCGATCAACATACCCCCGCCCCGCTGACGGACCAAGGCCGTGGCCTTCTTGCCGGCATTGCGGGACCCCGGGTAGTCGGGCCCGGGTCAGGCGGTGCGCAGCGCCTCGGTCGGGCTCAGCCGCGCGGCCTTGGCGGCTGGATACAGGCCGGCGAGCGCCCCGATCGTGAACCCTGCCACGGGCGCCGCGATCAGCGCATACAGGGGGATCACGAACGGCTCGTTCTTCGCCTGCGCGTAGATCTCGGTCGCGCCAGCGCCGATGAGCAGGCCGGCGACCCCGCCGAGCGCGGCAAGCAGCGATGCCTCGGTGAGGAACTGTGTGCTGATGTGTCGTTTCTTTGCCCCAAGCGCCCGTCGCAAGCCGATCTCGGACCGACGCTCGAGCACGGAGATGACCATGATGTTCGCGATCCCGATCGCGCCGACGAGCAGCGCCACGGCGCCGAGCCCCAGCAGCAGCGTGGTGAACTGGCCCTTCACCGCGGCTCGGGCCTCTAGCGCGTCTGAGGGACGGCTGACCTGGACGCCGTCGGCGTTCTGCGGGTCGGCGGTCGGGGCGAGCAGGTTTGCGACCTGGGTGACGTCGTTCTGGTTTGCCCGCACGTAGATCTCAGACGGGTTGGGCTGGGTCCGGAACATTCGCGCGGCGACCGGCAGCGAGATGAACGCGGTGGAGTCGAGCGTCGAGTCGAGCACCGCCGGCTTGAGAATCCCGACCACCGTGAACCAGGTGTTCCCCAGGTACACCATCACGTGTCCCCCGACGCGGCCGATTCCGAGGATGTTGGCCGCCTGAGCCCCGAGCACGACCTCGGGGTAGCGCTGGCTCACGGCATCCAAGAAGTGCCCCGAGGCCATCGTCGTGCCGACCACCCCGGGCAGTGCCTCGCCGGCCGCGTCGACGCCGATCCCCCCGGTTTGCGCGGACGGGACGCTGGGACTGCGGTACACGTTCTCGCTCGACACCTGGTAGACGGCGACGGCGCTGCTGACGTTGGCCATGTGCTTGATCGTCGCCACGGCCGTGTCCGGGAGGACCTCGTTCGACCCGAGGAAGGTCTGTCCCGGCGTCACCGTCAGCAGGTTCGTGCCGAGCGCGTCGATCTCCGCCACCAGGTTCGCCTGCGCCGAGGAGGAGACGCCGACGACAGCGACCATGGCCCCGATTCCGATCGCGATTCCGAGCGCCGATAGAGCCGCTCGCAGCCGCCGCGTGCGCAGGCCGAGGACGGCGCTGCCGAACAACTGCCTCAGCGGCAGCCGCGCGGTCCCGATCCGGTCGCCCGCCGCCGCCGCGGCGGTCGCCGTGCTCATGACCGCTCGTCGGCGACGATCTCGCCGTCACGCATCTGGATGCGGCGCGCGAATCCCGCAGCGATGTTCGCGTCGTGCGTGATCAGGACGAGCGTCGCGCCATCGCTCGCCAGACCGTGCAGCAGCTGGATTACCTCCCCGCCCGAGGTGGAGTCGAGATTCCCGGTCGGCTCGTCGGCGAGGATGATCATCGGGCGCTTTGCGATCGCCCTGGCGATCGCCACCCGCTGGCGCTCGCCGCCCGAAAGCTGCGTCGGCTTGAACTCGATCCGGTGGCTGAGGCCGACGCGCTCGAGCGCTGCCCGCCCGGCGGCGCGGCGCTGCTTGAGCGGCTCGCCGGTGTAGAGCATTCCGAGCGCGACGTTGTCCACCGCGCTCATCGCCTCCTGAAGGTGGAAGGCCTGGAACACGAAGCCGATCTGATGCGCGCGCAGCCCTGCCAGCTCCGCGTCGGACGCGCTGGCGACGTCGTGACCGGCGACGTCGACCTGGCCACTGCTCGGGCGCTCGAGCGTCCCCATGATCGTCAGCATCGTCGTCTTTCCCGACCCGGATGGGCCGACGACAGCCAGCTGGTGCCCGTCCGGCACCTCGATGCTGACGCCGCGCAGTGCCATCACCCCGCCCGGATATTCCTTGGAGACCTCGTCGAGTCGCAGCGCCACCCGGTTGTCCGCCATCATCACCCCTGCGAGTCCGTGACCTCCAGGCCCGGATAGATCCCGGGGCCGGAGATCTCGACGTAGCCGGCCGCGAACAGTCCGGTCGTCACCGGGATCAGCGCGTGGGGCACGGCTGCCTCCTGTACCGCGTACCCCCCGCCCGCGGTTGCCAGCAGCGCCGTCACCGGTACCGACAGGACGTTCCTCGCTTGCGCCTGGGAGAAGTTCACGCTGACGGCGGCCTGGTCCAGTCCCGCGCCGCGGGGATGGCCGCTGAGCGTGATCGTCACCGGGATCGTGGGGGTGCTCGAGCTTCCGTTGCCGCCGCCGCCACCGCCGCCTCCGCCGTTGCCATTGCCGTTGCCGCTTGAGCTCTGCGCGACCGGGCTGACCGCGGTGATCGTGCCGTTGACGGTGTTGCCCGCGGGCATCTCAACCGTGACCTTCTCGCCGACCTTCGCCTCACTCTGCTTGGTCGCGTCGAGGTCGACGGTCACCACGAGCTGCGTCGAGCTCGTGTCCATGATCGCCGTCGCGCTCCCGCCGCCGCTGCCGGACCCGCCATTGCTGCCGCTGCCGGCGTTGCCGCTGCTGCCCGTCCCGTTGCCGCTGCTGTTGGAGCCGCCACCCGGCGGCTTGTTGTTCTTGCTCCCGTTGTTGCCGCCGCCGGAGCCCGAGTTGCCGGACTTGCCGGAGGCTTGCGCCGCCTTCAGCGCCGCGCTCTCGGCCTTGAGCTGAGCGGACTCGGCTTTCAACAGCGCAATCAGCGCCGCGATCGTGTCGGCGTTCTGGGAGGTGCCGGTCGAGCCCTTGGGCGACTTATGCCCGGCCGAGTTCGGGTTCGAGCCGGTCGTCGGTGTGGTCGTAGTCGGCGTCGTGCTCGTCGTCTTCGTCAGACTGACGAACTCCGGGGCGGGTGGCGTCACCGCGCGGTCAGCCGCCGGCGTTCCCGAGCCGCCGCCCCCGCCGTCCGAGCCGAGGGTCGCGGCCACCGAGGAGACGAGCTGGTCGCCCGGCAGGAACACGATCTGGCCGAGCGACAGCTCCCCGGTTGCGGACTCACCCAAGGACTCTTGGAAGACCTCGACCGCGGCGGTGGTCGCCGCCTGCCACTCGTCGTCGATCACGATCCCAGAGGGGTTGAACCCCAGCTCGACGAGGTCGCGGTTGAGCTGGAGGATGTCCTGTCCGGCACTGTCGGATGCGTCCAGGTTCCGGTACGCCGGCGTCGTGCCCTCCATCAGTGCGACCGGCGCCCCCGCGATCCTGTAGAGCGCCTCACCCGGCTTGATCACCTGGCCAACGGCTGGAAGCCAGGTGATCGTCCCACTCAGCCGGTTGTAGACCGTCCACGTGTTGGCATAGCTGAGCGTCCCTGACTCGGTGTCCGTCTCCACGAGGTCGCGTCGCTGCACGGCGGCAGTTCCCGACCCCTGGCTGCTGTTGCTCGCGGCGTTCGAGACGGACGGGGACTGGTCGGCGAGGACGATTGTGACCACGACCCCGATCGCGACGGCGAGCGCCAGCGCGGCCGTGAGGCGGCGCCGGGTTCGCCCGGCTGACATGAGACCGCGAATGCGCCGGCGAGAGATCACGGGTGAGGGTTGTACGTCCCGGGCGGTAACAGGGGGGTAACGCTGTTACGCGGTGGTTATGGACGCGCGCGGCATCGGGGGTCAGTGCGGACCGTTGACGAGGGAATCGACCTGCGCCGCGGTGATCGCGCCGTGCGTGACCCCGAGACAGCCCTTGGCTGCAGTCAGGAACTGCGGCGAGCGGTAGTCGACTCCAGCGGCGGTGATCATCTGGATGCTCAACCGCCCATTTCGGTCTGGGTCGGGGAAATCGGCGAACCCGTGACCGCGCAGGCAGTGCGCGAGTGCCAGCAGCACCTGGGCTCCCGGCCGGTGCCCGTCGGGGGTGGCGTTGCCGGGACCCGGCTCCAGTCCGCCGCACGCCTTTTGCGCGGACTTGAATCGTGGCGAGGCGACGGCCGAAGCGGGTGCTATTTGGCTAATCGAGGTGGATCCTCCGCTAGAGCTCACCTGTGGGTCGGGGAAGCCCGTGACGCCGTGCGCGCGCATGCATCTCGAATACGCAAACGCCGCGGCGCCCGGGGTGCTCGCTGATTGCTGCGTCCCCGTATTCGGCGGTGTCGAGGACCCGCAGCCCGCCCCCAGCGTCGCCAGCACCGCAGCGAGGACCAGCATCGGCGCCGGGCGGCTGAGCTTGATGGATCTATCGTGCGGCGGGAAACTTCGCATGTGCCCCGAGCCTCCTGAGGAGCGAGTGGACGGTCGCGAGAGTTCTAGAGCGCGGTCGGTGACAGCTCGGTGACCGCCCTTGTGACCTGCCTGTCACCTTTGTGAGCGATCCTCTGCAGACGATGAGGGTGCTTGTCGTAGAAGATCACGAGCGACTCGCCAAGGCCGTGGCCGAGGGCCTCCGCCGGGAAGGGATGGCGGTCGACACCTCGCTGGACGGCGCTGACGCGCTCGTGCATGTCGCGGTCAATCGCTACGACGTGGTCGTCCTCGACCGAGACCTGCCGCGAGTGCACGGCGATCAGGTGTGTCGCAGGCTCGTCGCCGAGCACCGGGAGACCAGGGTCCTGATGCTGACGGCGGCCAGCACGATCAGTGACCGCGTCGAGGGGCTGGAGCTGGGGGCGGACGATTACCTGTCCAAGCCCTTCGAGCTCCCCGAGCTCGTGGCGCGGGTCCGCGCGCTGGGACGACGTTCCGCCGCCGCGGTACCACCGAAGCTCACGGGCGCCGGCCTCACGCTTGATCCTGCCCGCCACGCGGCCTACCGCGGCGAACGCAGCCTGGCGCTGAGCCCCAAGGAGTTCGCGGTGCTCGAGCATCTGCTGGCGGCCGAGGGACGGGTCGTCTCCGCCGAGGAGCTGCTGGCGCGGGTATGGGACGAGGCCGCCGACCCGTTCACGACGACCGTCAAGACGACAATCGGGCGGCTGCGGTCGAAGCTGGGCGAGCCACCGGTGATCGAGACGGTCCGAGAAGCGGGATACAGGATCTGATGGCCGCCACGTCGCTCCGGCTCGTGCCACGCCGCTGGCTCACGCTCCCCCGCCGAAGCGCGCGGCTGCGGCTCACGTTGATGTACTCCGGGATGTTTCTAGCGCTGGGAACGGCGGTGGTGGTGGTCATCTTCCTGCTGGCGTGGAACGGAAGCGGTGTCAGCGTCAGCGCCAGCGCGGTGCAGGCGGTCCCGACGCCGATCGCGAAGCCGGCGCTCAATGCCGCCGCTTCTCAGCAGCATTCCGCCGACATCGCCCGGCTGCTCGCTGTCTCGTGGCTGACGCTGCTCGTGACCGCCGGTGCCTCGGCGGTGCTCGGCTGGTTTGCCGCGGGTAGAGCCCTGCGGCCGCTGCGCCAGATGACCACCTCGGCGCGGAACATCTCGGCGGGGAACCTTCACGAACGGCTGGCACTCACCGGGCCACGGGACGAGTTCAAGCAGCTCGGTGACGCCTTCGACGATCTGCTGGCCCGGCTCGAGGGGTCCTTCGCGGCGCAGAGGCGGTTCGTCGCCAACGCCGCGCACGAGCTGCGGACACCGCTGACACTCGAGCGCACGCTGCTGCAGGTGGCGCTCGCCGACCGCCACGCCGATGCCGCTGCCCTGCGGCGTACCTGCGAGGAGCTCGTCGTCTCCGGTCGCGATCAGGAGCAACTGCTCGACGCGCTGCTGACGCTCGCCACCAGCGAGCGCGGACTCGAACGGCACGAACCGGCAGATCTCGCGCGCCTCGCACAACCTGCGCTTCAAAGCGTCCGCGCGGAAATCGAGCGCCAGCGGCTCGAGCTGGAGGTCGATCTTGGTGCCGCCCCGGTCCGGGGCGACCCGGCGCTGCTGGAGCGGATGGTCGCGAACCTGCTCGACAACGCGGTCGGCTACAACCGGGCCGGGGGACACGTGGGTATCCGGACGACCACCGAGTTCGGGCGGGCGGTCCTGTCAATCGCCAACACGGGCCCCGCGATCCCGGGGGACCAGGTCGAGCGGCTATTTGAGCCGTTCCAGCGGCTCGAACCCGTCAGGACCCGATCGGACGGCCACCACGGGCTCGGGCTGTCGATCGTGCGAGCGATAGCTAGTGCGCACGACGCGACTGTCGTCGCCGAGCCGCGGGACGGCGACGGCCTGGTTGTCACGGTCCGTTTCCCCTCCGAAGCGCGGCCACGAGTTCCAGGCGCCCGGGAATAACCGCGCGGTACCGCTGTTATGCCGCTGTTACGACGTGTCCGGCATCCTCGGCTCGACACCGGCGCGGGCTCATCGCCCGCGCCGGGGTTCCACGACAATGACGTGCTCCGCCAAAGCAACGCGATGAGGGTGCTCGTGGTCGAGGATCACGCGCGGCTCGCGGCCACTGTGGCGAGCGTGCTGCGCCGGGAGGGGATGGCCGTCGATGTCGCCTTCGACGGCCGCGAGGCGCTTGCGCGCGCGTCGATCACCACTTACGACGTGATCGTGTTGGACCGGGACCTGCCGGTCGTCAGCGGAGACGAGGTGTGCCGGTCGCTCGTCGCGGACGGTTACCCCAGCGCGGTGCTCATGTTGACCGCCGCGGGAACCCTGGACGATCGCGTCGCGGGCCTCGGAATCGGCGCCGACGACTACATGGCTAAGCCGTTTGCGCTCGCGGAGCTGATCGCGCGGATCCGGGCGCTGGGGCGGCGCTCTCGCCGGGCCGTGCCGCCGGTGCTGGTGTACCGCGACCTGGAGCTCGACCCTGCGCACCGATCGGTCACGAGGGCGGGCCGGCCCGTTGCGCTCGGAGCGAGGGAGTTCGCCCTCCTCGAGCTCCTGCTCGGAGCGCAGGGCGCGGTCGTCTCGACCGAGGAGCTGCTCGAGCGAGCCTGGGATGACGCCGTGGACCCGTTCACGAATGTCGTGCGTATGACGATCAGCCGCCTGCGCGCCAAGCTCGGCGACCCCCCGGTGATCGAGACCGTCACGCCGGTCGGGTATCGGATCGGAGACCCGCCGTGAGCCTCAGGCGGAAGCTCGGCGACCTCGTCCTGCGGCTGCGCCACCCGAAGACCACCGTGCGCTGGCGGCTGACGCTGCTGTACGGGGGTCTGTTCCTGATCTGCGGCGCCGCGCTGCTCGCGGTCACCTACACGCTCGTCGCGCACGCCCCCGTCACTCGCGGGCCGCCCTTCATCACAAGCCTGGCCGGCCGTGGGTTCGGCTCCCAGGTCGCGCCACAAACCGGCACTGTTCGCGTCAGGCGGCCTCCACCGGGAGTCAATGCGCTGATCCAGACGCCGGCCGGGAAGGAGGTGATCAGGCTCGCCGGCTCGCAGCAGCGGGTAGCCGACCTCCACCAGCTCGAGGTCGAGTCCGCGATCGCGCTGGCGATCGTGGCGATCATCTCCGGCGCGCTGGGTTGGCTCGTCGCCGGACGCGTGCTGCGCCCGCTACGCACGATCACCGCCACCACCCAGCAGATCTCGGCGGCCAACCTCCATGAGCGCCTCGCGATGCGAGGTCCGCGCGACGAGCTGAGGGGGCTCGCCGACACGATCGACGGCCTGCTGGGACGACTGCAGGCGGCGTTCGACGCGCAGCGCCGGTTCGTCGCCAACGCGTCGCATGAGCTGCGGACCCCGCTGACCGCCGCGCGGGCGCTGCTCGAGATGAGCCTCACCGACCCCGACGCGACGGTGGAGACGTTCCGTGAGACCTCCAAGCAGGTGCTCGCCGAGAGCGAGCAGCAGGAGCAGCTGATCGACGCGCTGCTCGCGCTTGCCCAGGGCGAGCGCGGGATCGACAATCACGAACCGGTCGACCTCGCGGCGATCACCGCCGACGCGCTGCGGCTTCACGAGCTCGACGCCACGGCCCGCGGTCTCCAGCTCGACGTCTCGCTCGAGCCCGCGCTCGTCTCTGGCGACCGGCGGCTGCTCGAGCGGCTGGTATCGAATCTCGTCGAAAACGCCGTCCGCTACAACGCTCCCCGCGGGCACCTGCGCGTCAGGGTCGAGACCCGAGCCGGAGAGGCCGCGCTCACGATCGCCAACTGCGGCCCGCCGGTGCCGGCCGACGAGATCGGGCGACTCCTGCAGCCCTTCCAGCGCCTCGCCCCTGACAGGGTCGGCGAGCGGGACGGCTTCGGACTCGGGCTGTCGATCGTCGCCGCGATTGCCGCTGCGCATGAGGCGACGCTGGTTATTCATCCTCGCGGGCGCGGCGGCCTCGAGGTCGACGTGCGCTTTCCTATGGCGGCCGGCGGACCGGAATCTGCGCCGCCCGCGGACGAACCGCACGAGTCACACCGGACACAAGCGCTGTCGGCCAAAATCGTTTCGTGACCTCGGAGCGTCGGCCGCCTCTCGCCACCGTGATCGAGACCGAGCGGCTGCGTCTCCGTCCGATGACGATGGAGGATCGCGAGGCGCTGATCGCGATCTACGCGGATCCCGATGTGGCCCGGTTCATGAGCGTCTTCGGCACCGAGAACGCCGACGATCGGATTCGGTCCTATCGGGAGAGCTGGGTGGAGCGCGGATATGGGCTGATGGCGCTTCTCGACCGGACCACCGGCGAGCTGCTCGGGCGTAGCGGCCTCTACCACTGGCCGCAGTTCGGCGAGACCGAGGTCGGATGGCTGCTGCGACGCGACGCCTGGGGGCTGGGGCTGGCGACCGAGGCCGGCCGTGCGTGCCTCGCATGGGGCTTTGAGAGCTTTGAGTTCCCGTATCTGACCGCGATGATCGACCCCCGGAACGAGCGCTCGATCGGCGTGGCGAAGCGGCTGGGGATGCAGCCGCTGCGCACCGACACGCTGCTCGGCGCCGAGGTGGTCGTCTACGCGATCACCCGTCAGTCGTAGGGGGCGCAACGGTGATGCGCCAGATGGAGCGCACCGGCGCTCCAAAATTTGGACTCACGGCTAGAGCCCCAGCCGGTCCCGCTTCCTAGCCTCTCGTGGCATCCAGGTACCGAAGAGCCCATCGCGCTGCGTGTGGGCGATCGCCACGGCCGCTGCCGTGATCGCGGCTGTCGCGGTCATCGCCGCCGGCGCGGTTGCCACCGCCGCCCCGCCGCGGCCCAACCGCCCACGAACGCAAACCGTCTCTCCCGTGCCGCTCCCGCCGGCGCCGCGCGCGACCCGTGGTGCCCGGGCGCTGCTCGTCGGGACCTATCACGGCATCACAGGTCGCTATCGCAGCCTCCAGGCCGCGATCAACGCCGCCCGCCCAGGCGACTGGATCCTGGTGGGCCCCGGCGATTATCGATCGCGAGCCAACCTGCGGATGGCGGGCGCGATGGGCGACGACCAGTCCGGGGCCGAGTTCGTAGTGCGGACGCGGAATATCCACATCCGCGGAATGAACCGAAACGCCGTCTGGCTCGACGGGACCCGCTCGGGACCGCGCTGCTCGAGCAAGGCCGCCGACCAGAACTTCGGGCCAAACGACGCCGCGGGCAACCGTGCCGGGCGCGACGGCATCGTCGTGTACAAGACCACGGGTGTCTCGATCGAGAATCTCGGAGCCTGCAACTTCCTCAGCGGCGATCTCACGGTCGGCGACGCGATCTGGTTTGACGGCGGCGGCTCGTCGGGCAAGCAGACGACAGAGACGTTTCGGGGGGCCTACCTGACGGCCACTTCGACCTATTACGCGGGCGACAGCGAGCCCTCGGCCGCCTACGGGATCTACTCCTCGAACACCGCCGGCGGCCCGAGCGTGTTCACCCAGGACTACGCGTCGAACATGAACGACTCGGCGTTCTACGTCGGCGCGTGCCCGGACTGTGGCGTGATCGTCGACCACGTCCACGGCGAGGACAGCCCCGAGGGCTACTCGGGAACCAATTCGGGCGGCATCGTGATCGAGAACTCGGAGTTCGACGACAATCGCGACGGGTTCGACACCAACAGCCAGAACAACGACGACGCGCCCTCGCCGCAGGTGGGCAGCTGTCCGAACGGCGCGGTCAATCCCCGTCCGCCCGGAAACATCCAGCGGATCCGCTCATGCTGGGTGTTCGAGGACAACTACGTCCACGACAACAACAACCCCAACGTGCCCGCGGCCGGAGTCGTTTACAACATCCCCACGGGGACGGGCCTATCGATCTATGGCGGGCGCTACGACATCGTCACGCACAACCGCTTCGTCAACAACGGCGCCTGGGGCGTCCTGCTGGCTCCGGAGCCAGATACCGAGACGCCGCCGCCGGGCATCGGCGAGAACTGCCAGGGCGGCTCGAACATCATGCTCTCCGGCCAGGGCGTCTGTTACTTCGACGACTTCGGCAACGAGATCGCCAACAACACGTTCACTCACGACGGCTACGACGGCAACCAGGGAAACGCCGACATCGCCGAGATCTCCGGCTACACGCCGAACTCCAGTAGCGACGGCAACTGCTTCCACGACAACAGCGACACGTCGGGCACTCTCACCAGCGAGCCGGCGAACGTCGACAGCGACAGCCAGTGCGGCTCGGACTACAACGGCGAGACGCTGGCGGGGCCCGCCGGGCTGCAGCTCGCGTGCGGCTCACGCTACTTCGGCTCGTGCCCGCCCGGCGTCGGCAGCAACTACCCGACCACCACCAACATCGTCCTGAAGCTGCCGCGGCCGCAGACGACGATGCCCAACCCGTGCGCCGGAGTGCCGCCCAACCCGTGGTGCCGCCCACGCCGGCGGCCGCGGCGCTAGGCCCGTTCGAGCTCACGCTGCGCGCGCGCGTGCTCGCGCGCTGCCTGCTCGGCACGCTTGCGGGCCGCGCCGACCGCGGCCTCCGCCTCCTCCAGGGACTGCGCGGCGCGGTCACGGGCGCGCTCGGCGTTCTTCAGCTCGCGCGACGCGCGCTCGAGCGCACGGCGCGCCTCGGCCTCGGCTTTCCGTGCCGCCTCGGCCCGCTTGGCGCGCGCCCGGTCGACCTCCTTCGTCTTGGCCGCCGATCCTCGGCGACCGTGGCGAACCGGTTCGGTCGCCACGACGGCGGCGCCTGAACCGAGGCCGACATGGCGGAGCTCGCGTTCGAGCAAGCCCTCCTGAACCCGGGCTCGGGCGTCATCGTCGAGCGCGGCCGCGTGCAGCGTCTCCGATACGCGCGCGAGCGTCCCCTCCCCCAGCTCCCTGCCCTCCGAGCTCAGCAGGCCGCGGGCCTTCTCGACGAGCTCATCGACCGCGGCACGCTCGCGCTCCGAGGCCTTCCGCAGGTTGTCCGCGTTGCCGCGGCCGGCGACGAGCTCGGACTGCGCCTGGCGCAGCGCATCGCCGGCTTTGAGCAACGCCGAGACCGCGCGGCGCTGCGTGCGCACGAGCTGGTTGACCGCCCACGCTGCCACCGACGGTTTGCGCATCGCCGCGACCCGGCCCGCCTCGTCGCGGTGTCCCGCGGCGCGCAGCGCTTTCGCCAGCGCGTTGCGCTCCGGGGTGAATCGCTCGAGCTGAAGGCCGTAGAGATCGTCGGGCTCCATCGCGAGCGCATAGTCTCGACGATCGGCGTGCGCGCCCACGGCGCCGAGCCGATGATTTCTGTCGCCGCGCGCGGTCTTGGTTACATGGGCCCGCGCGCCCAAGACCCGATCATGCTGATCGTCGACGTCAGCGGCCTTGTCGCCGACGCGCGGACGATCGACGCGCTGGCCCGGCTGGCGCTGATCGCTCGGCGCCACGGGTGCGAGCCGCGGCTCTGTCACGCCTCCGAGGAGCTGCGGTGCCTGATCGGGTTCGCGGGTCTGAGCGGGGTGCTCGCAGCTGCGCCGCTCAGGCCTGGCTCGAAGACGCCCAGATGTTGATCTCGCCTTCCTGCGCGTAGCGATCGATCTCGCTCAGCTCGGCCGTGTCGAAGTCGAGCCGGTCCAGCGCCGCGACGTTGTTCTCGAGCTGCTCGACGCTCGATACGCCGATCAGCGCCGAGGTGATCCGTGGATCGCGCAGCACCCATGCAAGCGCCATCTGCGCCAGCGTCTGTCCGCGGCGCGAGGCGATCTGGTTCAGCGCGCGCACGCGCTCGAGGTTCTGCTCGCTCAGCAGCCCCTCCGAGAAGTACTGGCCGCTGCGGACCCGCGAGGACTCCGGAACGCCATTCAGGTACTTGTCGGTGAGCATGCCCTGGGCCAGCGGCGAGAACCCGATGCACCCGACGCCCTCCTCGGCGAGCAGGTCGAGCAGCCCGCGCTCGATCCAGCGGTTCAGCATCGAGTACGACGGCTGATCGATCAGCAGCGGCGTCCCCAGGCCTCGCAGGATCGCAATCGCCTCGGCGGTGCGCTCGACCGAGTAGGAGCTGATCCCGGCATACAGCGCCTTGCCCTGGCGAACGGCGGTGTCGAGCGCGCCCATCGTCTCCTCGAGCGGCGTGTCGGGGTCGAACCGGTGCGAGTAGAAGATGTCAACGTACTCGAGCCCCATCCGCGTGAGGCTCTGGTCGAGGCTCGCGAGCAGGTACTTGCGTGACCCGTGGTCCCCGTAGGGCCCGGGCCACATGTCGTAGCCGGCCTTCGTCGAGATCACGAGCTCGTCACGGTAGGGGCGGAAGTCCTCCCGGAGCAGTCGGCCGAAATTCTTCTCCGCCGTCCCGTACGGCGGGCCGTAGTTGTTGGCCAGGTCGAAGTGCGTGATCCCCAGGTCAAACGCGCGCCGCAGGATCGCCCGGCTGTTCTCGAGCGGCCGGTTGTCGCCGAAGTTCTGCCACAGCCCGAGCGACAGCGCCGGCAGCAGCAGACCGCTGCGCCCGCACCGCCGGTACGGCATCCGTTCGTAGCGATCCTCGGCGGGCAGGTACGCGGGGACCAGGCTCACGCCCGCGGAGACTACGCGTCCAGGCGCGGAGGCAGCCCGAACAGCGGGAACAGGCGGTCGGTCCCGAGGAAGAACGTCAGCTCCGTAATCCCGCCCTCCCCCAGCTCGACCACCTGCAGCGCCCACGGGTCAAAGCCGCTGCCGGTCTCGCTCGGCTTGTACTGACCGAACGCGGCCGTGCTGTTGGCGAACCCCGCGGGGAGCACGCGTGACCCTCGGCAGGCGATGCCCGGCCCGAGCCACCACGTGAAGATGTCATCACGCCCGGAGAGCCACAGGTCAAATGGCGGCATCGACTGGATCGCGTCCTCGCGGATCACCGAGGTGAGCGAGTCGATGTCGTAGGCCTCGAACGCCGAGACGTAGCGCGCCAGCAGCTCGCGCTCCTCGCTCCCCATCGCGGGAAGCGAGTCGTTCGTGCTCGCGCCGGCCGCTTCGAGCGTGGCACGGGCGCGCTGCAGCGCGCTGTTGATCGAGGCGACGCTCGTCTCGAGCAGCTCCGCCGCCTCGGTCGCCTTCCAGCGCAGGACCTCGCACAGGATCAGCGCCGCCCGCTGACGCGGCGGCAGGTGCTGGAGCGCGGCTACGAAGGCCAGCCTCAGCGTCTCACGCTCCTCGGCGAGCTCGGCCGGATCCTCGGGGGACACGAGGCCAAGCGGGATCGGCTCGATCCAGGTGACCTCGGGGAGTGTGTTCAGGTTGGCCTCGATCGGCTCGCGCGCCGGTCCGAGATCCATCGGCCGGGCCCGCCTGTTGCGACTGTTGAGCGCGTCCATGCAGACGTTCGTCGCGAT
>DATKFF010000140.1:0-2373 GCA_035511595.1 Solirubrobacteraceae bacterium
ATCGCGACCTGATCTCGGCGCTGCGGTTCGTCGCGCGCCAGGAGCTGATCTTCGGAGTCCACGTCCACGTCGGCGTCGACGACCCGGACAAGGCGATCCACGTCGCCAACGGGATGCGCGTGCACATGCCGGTGCTGCTGGCGCTGTCGGCGAACTCGCCGTTCTGGCGCGCCGACGCGACCGGGCTGGCGTCGACTCGCACCCCGATCTTCCGGGCGTTCCCGCGGGTCGGGATTCCGCCGACCTACAAGGACTGGGACGACTTCGCCAAGCGGATCGAGTTCATGACCGAGGCCCGCGTGATCGAGGACTACACCTACCTGTGGCACGACGTGCGCCCGCACCCGAACTTCGGGACCGTCGAGATCCGGGTAATGGACTCCCAGACCCGCGTCGAGCACACGGTCGGGCTCGCGGCACTCGTCCAGGGGCTCGTCAAGGAGCTCTGCGAGCACTTCGACGCCGGCAAGCGGCTGTCGCGCTACCCGTTCGAGATGCTCGACGAGAACAAGTGGCTCGCCGCGCGCCACGGGCTCGACGGCGAGCTCGTCGATCTGCCCCACAACGAGCGGGTCGCGTCCCGTGCGCTCGCCCGCCGGCTGCTCGACCGGGTCCGCGAGCAGCTGCAGGATCTCGGCTCGGCCGACGACCTCGACGCGGTCGAGGACCTGCTGGAGCGCGGCAACGGCGCCGCCCGCCAGGTCGTCGTCTACGAGGCCAACCACGATCTGCGTGAGGTGATGGCGGAGATCGTGGGTGCCTCGGCCGTCTGAGCGGCCTCCGCACCCATTCGCTTGCAGGGGTTTCCATCCTGCCTCGGGGCGGCTTTACAATCGATCAAACGATGAGCACGGGCAACCCGGACCTGTTCGTGATCTGCAAGAGCTGCGGATCCGAAGTGAGCCCGTACATCACCGAGTGCCCGTACTGCGGCAACCGGTTGCGCAAGCGTGCGCCGAAGCTCGACCGCCACGGCCGCGTCACCGAGAAGCGCCGCCGCCGGCCGCCGACGCCGTCGCTGCCGCGCCTGCGTCCCGGCGAGATTCCGGGGATCCGGCCCGAGTCGCGTCCCTACGCCACGATCGCGCTCGTGGTCGCCGGCCTGGTCGGCGCGCTGCTGTGGCGCACGGGGGCCGTGTCGCTCGGCCAGATCGTGATCATCGAGAAGCCCGGGTCGCACTGGTGGCGGCTGATCACGGCGCCGTTCATCTACAACAACACCGGCTACGCGTTCGTCACGCTCGGGGCGATCGCCATCTTCGGCTGGCTGCTCGAGCGGCGCCACGGCCCGCTGCCGGTGCTGGTGCTGTTCGCGATCGGCGGGATCGGCGGAACAGCCGCGACCGCCGCCGCCTCCGGCGTCCCGCATGTGCTCGGCGGCAACGGCGCGGCGCTCGCGCTGATCACCGCGTGGGCAATCCCGGATCTGATCTCGCTGCGCCGGGCCGAGGACATCGACGGCGACCTGCTCGGAACGCTGGTGATCGGCATCGTCGTCGCGTTGATGCCCCTGGTCGTGTCCTTCCCCGGCGCGAGCTGGATCTCGGACGCGGTCGGGGTGCTCGGCGGCGTCATCGTCGGCGTGCCGCTGGCGCTCACGCAGGACTTCAGCGGACGCTGATCGTCCCGGCCGGTCCGTCGATCAGGCGCCCGATCACGGCGCCCGGGAGCTGACCGGCGCGCTCCGGCGCCACGGCGGCCAGCAGCCCGCCGGAGGTCATCGCGTCGCACACGAGCCAGCGGCGCTCCTCGGGCACGGAGTCGGCGAACGCCGTGAACTCCTCGGCGTGCGCGCGGTTGCGCCGCGTGCCCCCGGCGATCGCCTGCTCGTCGGGGTCTGACAGCAGCCGGAGCACGCCGTCGATCGCGGGGACCGCCTCGGCGTCGAGCTCGGCGGCGAGCTCGCTGGCGGTGACCAGCTCGCCGAGGTGCCCGAGCAGCCCGAAGCCGGTGACGTCGGTCATCGCGTGAACCCCGGCGTCGAGGGCGGCCGCAGCGCCGTCGCGGTTGAGCGTCGTCATCACCGCAACCGCCTGAGGGAGGTCCGCGCCGGGCAGCCCGCGCTTGACCGCGGTCGAGATCGCCCCCGCGCCAAGCGGCTTCGTCAGCACGAGCGCATCGCCGGGCCGGCCGCCGGCATTGGTGATCACCTCGTCGGGGTGCACGACGCCCGTGACCGCCATTCCGAACTTCGGCTCCGCGTCCTCGATCGAATGGCCCCCGAGGATCGCAACCCCGGCCTCCTCCGCGACGGCCGCGCCCCCGCGGAGGATCTCCAGCAACACCTCCTCGCCCAGGTCGGCGAGGGAGAACGCGACCAGGTTCAGCGCACTGACCGGGGTCGCGCCCATCGCGTAGATGTCCGACAGCGCG
>DATKFF010000141.1:0-5168 GCA_035511595.1 Solirubrobacteraceae bacterium
GTAAACGACCGGCGCGCTCGAACGCCAGGGCAACGCAGTGGCGGACTCGCCGGATAGCCGTCGCGACTGTCTGGTTGAGCTCGCGGACGAGCAGGCGGCGCTGCGACGCGTCGCGACGCTCGTCGCTCGCGGGGCACCGGCCGACCAGGTGTTCGCGGCGGTGACGGAGGAGGCCGGGGGCCTGCTTCCCGTCGATTTCGCGGCGCTGGGCCGCTACGAATCCGATGACACGATGACCGCTGTCGCCGTTTGGACCAGCGGAGACTACGGCCCACTGGTGGGCCGTAGTTGGGAGCTTGGCGGGGAGAATGTGCCGACGCTCGTCCGGCAGACCGGCCGTCCGATCCGGATGGACAGCTTTGACGATCCCTCCGGCGAGCTCGGCGCTGAGCGCAATGTGCTGGGCATCCGCACGGCGGTCGCGGCGCCGATCGCGGTCGAGGGCCAGCTGTGGGGCGTGCTGATGGCCGCCTCGACGCTGGAGCAGCCGCTGCCTCCGGAGACGGAGGCGCGGCTTGCGTCCTTCACGGAGCTCGTCGCGTCGGCGATCGCAAACGCCGAGAGCCGTGCTGGCCTCGCCCGGCTAGCCGAGGAACAGGCGGCGCTTCGGCGCGTCGCGACGCTCGTAGCGCGAGGGGTGGAGCCGAGGGAGGTTGTCGGGGCGGTCGCGGAGGAAGTCGGTCGGCTGCTGCACGTCGACTTCGCGGCGATGGGCCACTACGGGCCCGACGGTACCGTGCTCTTTGCCGGCGGCTGGAACCTGGCCGGTACGTTCCCCCCGATTGGCAGCCACTGGCCACTCGGCGGTCACAACCTCCCGACGCTTGTCTGGGAGACGGGCCGGCAGGCTCGAATTGACAGCGAGGCGGAGCTTTCCGGGCCGTTGGGTGCAGCAGCCCGCGAGCGCGGCGTCAAGTCGGCGATCGGGACGCCGATCGTGGTCGACGGCCGCCTCTGGGGGGTGATGAACGCCAGCTCGACTACGGCGACGCCACTGCCGCCGGAGGTGGAGGTGCGCGTGGCGTCGTTCACGGAGCTGGTGGCGACGGCTATCGCAAACGCCGAAGGCACGCATCACCTCCGACGACTTGCCGAGGAGCAGGCGGCGCTGGGGCGCGTCGCGACGCTCGTCGCTCGCGGAGTTCCTCCGCGAGAGCTGTTTGCGGCGGTCGTCGAGGAGGTCGGCCAGCTGCTGCCCGTCGACATCGCGGGAATGGGACGCTTCGAGCCGGACGGGACGGTGACAGAGCTCTCCGCCTGGAGCATGGCCGGCGTCGAGCTCCCTCCGATTGGTACCCGGTGGCCGTTGGGCGGCGACAACGTTCCGTCCGTCGTGGCACGGACGGGGCGTCCGGCGCGCAGCGACGGCGACGCCGGCGCATCTGGTCCGCTCGCGACTGCCTTCCGAGAGATCGGCTCCCGCTCGACGGCGGCGGCGCCGATCGTCGTCGAGGGGCGGCTGTGGGGGGTGATGGCCGCCGTCTCGACCGGCGAGCAGCCGCTGCCGCAGGACACGGAGGCACGCCTCGCCAACTTCACCGAGCTGCTGGCTACGGCGATCGCCAACGCCGACAGCCGCGCCAAGCTGGCCGCTTCCCGGGCGCGGATCGTCGCCGCCGCCGACGAGACCCGGCGGCGGATCGAGCGGGACCTGCATGACGGGGCGCAGCAGCGGCTCGTCTCGCTGGGGCTCGAGCTGCGCGCGGCGCAGGCGACCGTGCCACCCGAGCTGGTCGAGCTCGACGGCGAGTTGTCCCGCGTGGCCGAGGCGCTCGCCGATGTGCAAGCCGAGCTCCGGGAGATAGCGCGCGGGATCCACCCCGCGATCCTCGCGGAGGGCGGTCTCGCGCCGGCACTGAAGGCGCTCGCGCGTCGGTCCCCGATTCCCGTCGAGCTCGACCTCCGAGCCCGGGCTCGGCTCCCCGAACCGGTCGAGGTCGCGGTCTACTACGTCACCTCCGAGGCATTCACGAACGCCGCCAAGCACTCGCAGGCCTCGGTCGTGCACCTCGAGGTCCAGGCAGGCGATGGCGCCGTTTGCCTCCGCGTCAGCGACGACGGCGTCGGCGGCGCCGACCCGGCCCGTGGCTCCGGGCTCGTCGGGCTGAGAGACCGCGTCGAGACGCTGGGCGGCACGATCACGATCGACAGCCCGGTGCGGGCCGGCACCACCGTGCAGGTCGAGCTTCCACTCGAGGGCTGACGCCTTCGCAGACCAGCGTCGCCCGGAGCCCCGCGCGTATTCATTGAAGCTAGCTGGGAGTCGGAGGGTTCGGCTAGCAGGGGCTTGAAATGGCCGCTGGCCGCGATGACACAGGCGCGCGGGAGCGGGATCGTTTGCTGCCACAAGGGCTCGAGCCCGCCGAACTGGGAGGCCAGCGATATCTGCGATTGCTACATCTGACCGGGGGCACACGTGGGCGTCACGAGGGATGGGGGACGGCTACGCAGGCGGAGTCGAGGTGGAGCGCTTCCTACCGCTCGCCCGACACCTGGCGCGTCGATATCACGGCAGCAGTGAGCCACTCGACGATCTGGTGCAGGTCGCAAGTCTTGGGCTGGTGAAGGCCGCCCATCGCTTCGACGAGCGGCGCGGGGTGTCGTTCGGGACCTACGCGGCGTACGCCATAACCGGCGAGCTGAAGCGCCATTTCCGGGATCGCACGTGGGCCGTTCACGTCCCGCGTGGCGCAAAGGAACGCGCGGTCAAGGTGAATCAAGCGATCCGTGAGAGCTCCGAGGAGAGGAGCGCGCCGAGCGAAGGCGAGCTGGCGGAGCGCGTCGGACTCAGCGAGCGGGAGGTGCTCGACGCGCGCCAGACCTGGCTGGCGCTCGAGGCGAGCTCGCTGGACGCTCCGGCAGGCGGCCACGACGAGCCAGAGCCACCGCCGCTGGCCGAAACGATCGGATGCCTCGACGGCGGCTACGAGTGCGTCGAGAACAAGCTCACGCTCGAGGCCGCGGTCGGAAAGCTCCCCGTGCGTGAACGTCGAATGCTTCGAATGCGGTTCATCGAGGACCGGACGCAAGCGGACATCGCCGCCCGTCTCGGCGTCTCACAGATGCAGGTCTCACGAGTCCTGCGTGAGGCGCTCGAGCACCTCGAAGCAGCCGCCGACACCTCCTCCACCGGCGCGAACCGAGTTCAGGGATGACCGCCCGGACGCCGGCGGAAGAGCTCGTACAGGTCCTCCGTCGTTCAGGTGTGGACCGGGTCTACGGCGTCGCGGCGCAGGCGCTGGAGCCGATCGCCGATGCGATCTGGCGTACAGATGGGATCGAGTGGACAGAGGTCCAGGACGAGCGGGCCGGGGTGGTCGCTGCGGCAGACGATGCCCAGGCCTCGGGCGGGCTCGCGGTCTGCGCGGGCACATATGGAGCCGGTAGCTCGCGGCTGCTCCGAGGGCTGCGAGACGCCCAGCAGCGCGGCGAACCGGTGCTGGCGCTCGCCGCTCAGATGTCAAGCGTGAGGACGGGCGTCGCGCCGTTGCGCGAGATCCACCCCGAGCGACTATTCATCGAATGCAGCCACTACTGCGGCATCGTCAGCGACGCGTCGCAGCTGCCGCAGCTTGCGCGCGCCGCGATGCAGCACGCGCTCGTCCGCCAGGGCGTATCGGTCCTGCTTCTCGACCCCCCGACGATCACTCGGCGCCCCGCCGAGCGGCCCGAGCCGTGTCGAGTACGCGAGGGCGGGATCCGCATCGCCCGACAGGTCGTGCGGACTCGTGGCCTCCCGCTGCAGGTCGCGAGCGCGGCGCACCGGCATCGGCATCCGCATTCGTGAATCCGTCCACCGTGGACTGTCCTCGAGCGCCGATTCCGAGCAGCTCGTCGAGCACCGCGAGGACGGCCGCGTGCGTCTCATCGGTGTGCTTTGAGATGAGGCGGATCGCTTGGGCCCCGAGGGTCTCCAGCTCAGATTTCCGCAGCCAGGCGCCGACCTGCCAGCGCCGGCGCCGGGCAAGCCACGGGCGCCGGCCGGGCAGCCGCTCGGCGGCCCATGCGGCCAGGTGCTCGGCCCGGGCGCGCTGGACCAGCTCGGACGCCTGACTCCCGACGACCCTGGCGGCATACTCGTAGAGGTCCTGCCGGCGGGCGTCGTCAACCGAGTCGTTGTATGCGCGCAGGAGCGATCCGATCACCGGGCAGGCCGTTGCCGGCCGGTCGGTGAACGGCTCCCCCGCCAGGATCGAGGCGAGCTCCATCACGCAGGCTCCCTCGTCGGGCGAGCCGTGGGCTCCCCTGCTGAGCTTGATCGTCTGGTGGCTAACGGTGTCCATATTCCCGTCCTATGTCGTGCGTTTCTAAGGCGCGCTCGTCGTGATCGGTTGGCCGCCCAGCTTGAGCACGACGAGGCGTGCGCCGGTGGGGCCAAGGTGATTCGAAGCCGTGGTCGCGGAGCCGCCGATCGCAGACGCGATGTACTCCGTGCGCCCGATCGTGTAGACGATCGGCGCGGAGCCGAACGCGAGGCCCAGGTTGGCTTGCCAGCGCGTCTGACCGGTGCTCGCGTCGATCGCGTACAGGTTCCCGTGCTGATCGCCCGTGAACACGAGGTTGCTTGCAGTGGCGACCGCGCCGCCGATCATGGGCGTAGGCATGCTTCGCTTCCAGAGAAACTTTCCCGTGGTCACGTTGACGGCGTCGAACGTGCCGGTGGGCTTCTCGCCGTGGGGCGTGATCCGCGTGCCGCCGTACGCCTTCTCGCCCGTCCCCCCTGTCCTCGTCACCTTCAGGACCTGGCACAGGTTGACGCCGGCGACGTATGCGGCGCCGACCCGCGGATCGAGCGCCAACGGACTGTACGGGGAGCCACCGACCGAGCCGGGGCACACAAAGGTGCCCTTGGTCGTCGGGGGCGGGTGGCCCTCCTTGACGTATGCGGCCGGCGCGAACAGCGGCTTGCCCGTGCCCGCGTTGAGGATGAACACGTAACCGCTCTTGCCCGCCTCGGCGACCGCGCGCACGGTCCGGCCGTGGGACCGCGTGTTGAAGATCATCACCGGCGATGCGGCGCCGTAGCCCCAGAGGTCGTGCGGAACCTCCTGGTAGTACCACGCGAGCTTGCCCGTCCGCGCGTCCAGTGCCAGGACCGAGTCGGTGTACAGGTCAGGCCCTGCGCGGCCGACGCCGAAGATCGTGGGCGCGGGAGTGCTGGTTCCCAC
>DATKFF010000142.1:0-2251 GCA_035511595.1 Solirubrobacteraceae bacterium
GGCGAGATGAAGACGCTGACCCAGACGCTCTCCGACGAGGCGATCGGCGTGCTCGCGACCGAGCTCGGCAAGGAAGTCGAGGTCGTTCACACCGAGGAGGAGCCGATCGAGGAGGCCGTCTACGAGGACGACGAGCAGGACCTCGTCGAGCGCCCGCCGGTCGTGACGATCATGGGACACGTCGACCACGGCAAGACCTCGCTGCTCGACGCCGTCCGTGAGACCGAGGTGGCGGCCGGCGAGGCCGGCGGGATCACCCAGCACATCGGCGCCTACCAGGTCCATCACGACGACAACACGATCACCTTCCTGGACACCCCGGGCCACGAGGCGTTCACGGCGATGCGCGCCCGCGGCGCGAAGGTCACCGACATCGCGGTGATCGTCGTCGCGGCCGACGACGGCGTCAAGCCGCAGACGCAGGAGGCCGTCGACCACGCCAAGGACGCGGGCGTCCCGATGCTCGTCGCCGTCAACAAGGTCGACAAGCAGGGCGCCGATCCCGCGCGCGTGCGCACCGAGATGACCCAGCTCGGGCTGCAGCCGGTCGAGTGGGGGGGAGACACAGAGTTCGTCGACGTCTCCGCCAAGACAAAGCAGGGACTCGACGACCTGCTCGAGACGATCGTCGTGATGGCCGAGGTCGAGGAGCTCCGGGCGAACCCGGACGCGCCCGCGTCGGGCACCGTGATCGAGTCAAAGCTCGATCCCGGTCGCGGTCCGGTCGTTACCGTCCTGATCTCACGGGGAACGCTGCGGGTGGGCGACGCCGTCGTCGCCGGGGCCCACTGGGGCCGCGTGCGGGCGATGAACGACTTCCTGGGCAGCCGCGTCAGCCGCGCGCTACCCGGCGAGCCCGTCGAGCTGCTCGGCTTCGACGGTGTGCCCGAGGCCGGCGAGCTGGTCCGCGTGGTCGAGAACGAGCGCCGCGCGCGGCAGCTCGCGACCGAGCGCCAGACGCGCCTGAAGGCCGAGGCGCTGGCCCGCCGTTCCGGCAAGCGCGTCTCGCTGGAGGACATCTTCAAGAGCGGCGTGCAGGAGCTGAACCTGGTGCTGAAGGCCGACGTCGCCGGGTCGCTCGAGGCGATCGAGGACGAGATCGCGAAGCTGCCTCAGGACGAGGTCTCGGTGAACGTGATCCGCAGCGCCGTCGGGGCCGTGACCGAATCCGACGTGATGCTCGCGGCCGCCTCCGACGCCGTGATCCTGTCGTTCAACGTCCGGCCCGTCGGCGACGCCCGCGCCGTCGCGGAGCGCGAGGGCGTCGAGATTCGCCACTACGCGGTCATCTACCGCGCGATCGAAGAGCTCCGCGACGCGATGCAGGGCATGCTCGCCCCCGAGGAGGTCGAGGAGACGCTCGGGACCGTGGAGGTGCGCCAGATCTTCCGCGCTTCACGCGTCGGGACGATCGCCGGCTGTCACGTCGTCGACGGCAAGGTCACGCGCGGCTCCAAGGTGCGGCTCGTGCGCGACGGCACGGTCGTCTACGACGGCGAGATCGCGAGCCTGCGGCGTACGACCGAAGACGTCCGCGAGGTCTCCGCCGGGTTTGACTGCGGAATCGTGCTCCGGGACTTCGCCGACATCAAGGAGGGCGATGTGCTCGAGACCTACGCCACCCGCCAGGTCGAGCGCGAGCTCGCCTAGCGCCGACGTCGATGCCCGCGAGCGGGTTCGTCGCTTTGCTCGTGATCGATCTTCACTTCCCGGACGCCGGGAGCCTGAAGGGCAAGCGTAAGGAGCTGTCCTCGATCAAGGCTCAGCTGCACCGACGGCTGGGCGCGGCGGTGGCCGAGGTGGACCATCAGGACCTGTGGCAGCGCGCGCGTCTGACCGCGGCACTTACCGGCGGTTCGCTCGCGCAGCTCTCCGCCGCGGCGGACAACGTCGAGCGCTGGCTGGTGGCACGCTGCCCGGACGGCGTCCGGATTGAGCGGATCGTCGCATCGGTCAAGGATCTTGAGTAATGAGATTGTGTTTGTGCTGTCTTTAGGAACAGGGGACTAGGATGGCTGGCGGACGGATGCGTCGCGTCGACGAGGCGGTGCGAGAGGTGCTCAGCGACGCGATCTCCAAGGACCTGAAGGACCCTCGCGTCGGATTCGTGACCGTGACCGCGGTAAAGACCAGCCCTGACCTGCGCCATGCGCGCGTCTACGTGAGCGTCCTCGGCGAGCCGCCCGATCGGCTCGCGACGCTCGAAGGGCTTCGCTCGGCGCACGGCTTCCTACAGGCCGTGATCGCCTCA
>DATKFF010000143.1:0-4480 GCA_035511595.1 Solirubrobacteraceae bacterium
CGAGTCGCCGACGTAGTCGGCCACCTCCTGGATCTCGGGCAGCTGGTAGTTGTGGGCGAGGATCACCGCGCCGCGCTCGCGCGCCAGCGCGCGCACCTCGTCCTGCAGGGCGGGGATGTTCTCGAGCATCAGGGGTGCGTCAGTCGCACCGAGCATCGGAAGATTCATGGAAGTGGCTCCAGGAGGAGGGAAAGGTCCAGGGCGGGCGCGCTGTGCGTGAGCGCACCCACTGAGATGAATTGTACGCCGGTGCTGGCGATTTCCCGGAGCGTATCCAGCGTGACGCCGCCGCTGGCCTCCAGCTCCGCGCGCCCGCCGACCTGCTGCACCGCCGCGCGGAGCTCGGGCAGGGTCATGTTGTCGAGCAGGATCCGGTGCGCCCCCGCGGCGAGCGCCTCATCCACCTCCCGTGACGTGCGGGCCTCGACCTCCAGCGGGAGCTCGGGCGCCGCCTCGCGAGCGCGTCTGACCGCCTCGCCGACCCCGCCCGCCAGGGTCGCGTGGTTCTCCTTGATCAGGATCGCGTCGTAGAGGCCGGCGCGATGGTTCGTGGCGCCGCCGGCCGCGACGGCCGCCTTCTCGAGCGCGCGCAGGCCCGGCGTCGTCTTGCGCGTATCGAGGATCCGCGCGCCGGTGCCATCGACAGCGCGCGCGGCGCGTGCGGCCATTGTCGCGACGCCAGACAGGCGCTGCAGGAAGTTGAGCGCGGTTCGCTCGCCGGTCAGGATCGCACGCGCCGAACCTTCGATCTGAAGCACCGCCCCGCCCTCACGCCAGCGTCCCTCTTCGGTCAGCCGCTCGAACGACGCCCCCGGGTCGAGGGACCGGAAGACCTCCTCGGCGATGTCTAAACCGAACACCACCCCGGGCGCCTTCTGTGTGATCAGAGCACGCGCTCGGGCAGTCTCCGGCACGGTCGCAGTGGTCGTCACGTCGCCACTGCCCACGTCCTCCGCCAGCGCCCGGGCGACGATCTCCGCGGTCGCAGGGGCGTTCATGCCAACTGATCATAGGCTCGCCGGGACAGCCGCGAGGCTGTACGGTCGGACCCGGCGCTGGGCCGAGCGCGGTGGCAATCAACGTATTGAGAGGTGGAACTAGATGCTGTTTAGACGCATCGTGCCGTTGACGATCGCGGCCGGGCTCGTGCTTGCGATTGCGGGCGCTTGGGCCGCGGTGGCGCCAGCGGCCGGACCTTCTATTTGCTCTGGGAAGCTGGGCACGCCCGGACTGCTCAAGGGCACCTATCCGCACGGCGTGGTCGTGAAGGGAGCGTGTGCTGTCAAGAGCGGTAAGGCCCGCGTGATTGGGACGCTGACGGTTACCAAGGGCTCGGCTCTGGCGGCGGCGTACGGCCGCCACCACGCGAGCCTCTCGGTCACCGGTGATCTCGTCGTCGGCAACGGGGCGACCGTGATCCTCGGATGCAAGGCCAACCCCGACGGCTCAGGGTTCCCGTGCCTCGATGACCCCAACATGAAGCACCCGACGCTCACCAGCCATGCGACGGTCACGGGCAACCTGATCGAGAACTCGCCGCTCGCCGTGATCGCGCACAACAGCGCGATCGGCGGCAACGTCAAGGAGACCGGTGGCGGCGGCAGCGTCAGCTGCGCACCGCCCACGAGTGGGGTCTTCGCGAAGATCATGTCCCCCGTCTACAGCGACTACGAGGACAGCACTGTTGGCGGCAACATGAGGATCAGCGCGATGAGCTCCTGCTGGCTCGGTATCGCCCGAGTGAAGATTCACGGCAGCCTCAGCCTGTCCAACAACCAGATGGGCGACCCCGACGCGATCGAGGTTCTCTCCAGCCACGTCGGCAAGAACCTTTCGTGCGTCGGCAACGGTCATCCGAGCCCCATGCCGCCCGGCACGCAGCCGGTGTGGGACAGCGTGGACACAGGCCCGATGGGCTCGATCTATCCGCGGGCGCCTCAGCCGAACACGGTCGGCGGGACGCGCAGCGGTCAGTGCGTAAGCGCAAGCCCACCCACCCAGGGCGGCCCTCCGGGCACCGGCGCGTTCTAGGCTCGACGGGAAGCTGCTGTTCCGGGCCGATGCCCGGGACAGCAGCGCCCGCCTCGAGTCAGACCGCTTCGACGAGTACCCGGACGGTCTCGAAGCTCGGGTCGGCTGCGCCGTGCAGGCGTGCCCCGGCGGAGGTCAGTTCGCGTAGGTAGGCGATCACCTCGGCGGTCACCCGCTCTCCGGGTAGGAGCGCGGGGACGCCGGGCGGGTAGCCGGCGATGCTCTCGGCCGAGATCCGCCCGACCGCCCGATCGACCGGCACCGCCTCCCCCTCCCCCAGGAACGCGTCGCGCGGCGGGATCGCGGTCTGGTGGTCGAAGGCACTCGGCGGCCTCGCCACCACGGCCGTCTCGCCCGGCCGGGAGATCTGGCGCACGGTCTCGCCGAAGTCGTGGGCGAGCCGCTCGAGCGGGTCGACCGTCTGCCCGAGCCCCAGCACCAGCACGAGCGTCGCGTGCGTCGCCAGCTCGACGTAGATGTCGAAGGAGGCGCGTAGCGCGGCGGCGACCTCGTATCCGGTGCAGCCCGTCCCACGGACGTCTACGACGATCCGCAGCGGATCCCAGCCGGCGATTCCGGGACGCCCGACAAGTCCCTCGCCGACGACCCAGCATCCCTCGACCGCATCGATCGCGGCACGGGCGCCCTCGGAGGCGCGGATCGTGCGGTCCAGCAGCTCCTCGCCGTGGACCGCCAGCTGACGGCGGGCGGCGTCGAGCGACGCCATCAGCAGCGAGCTCGGGCTGGTGGAGCGGACCAGCCGGACCGCCCGGGCGACGGCGCCGATGTCGATCCGCCCCGTCGGAGCGACCATCAGCATCGCCGACTGGGTGAGGCTTCCGACGATCTTGTGCGTCGAGGCGAGCATCGCATCGGCGCCGAGCGCGATCGGCGAGGCCGGGAGCAGCGGGTGAAAGCCGAAGTGCGAGCCCCAAGCGTTGTCGACGATCAGCGCGGCGCCGGCGGCGTGCGCGACCCGCGCGCAACCCTCGACGTCGGCGGCCATCCCGTAGTAGGTGGGCGAGACGATGAACGCCGCCTGCGCCTCCGGCGTGCGGCCGAGCGCCTCCTCGAGTGCCTCCGGCGTGACCCCGTGGGCCATCCCGAGCTCGGGGTCGTATTCGGGCGCGACCCAGCTCGGGATGCCGCCGCTCAGGATCAAGCCGTCGACCATGCTGGCGTGCGAGTTGCGCTGCAGCACCACGCGGGCTCCCGGCGGCGCGAGCGCCAGGCAGAGAGCGTGGTTGCCCTGCGTCGCGCCGTTGGTCAAGAACCACGCGCGCTCCACCCCGTACGCCTCGGCCGCCAGTAGCTCGGCTCGCTCGTACGGGGTCGGCGAGGGTCCCAGATCGATCCCCTCGATGTCCTGCGGGATGTCGAGCAGCAGCGCCCGATCGCCGAACGCCGTCCGCAACCCGGGGTCGGCGCCCTCGCCACCCTTGTGGCCGGGGATGTGAAACCGGGTCGAGCCGCGGAAGCCGTAGGCGGTTATCGCCTCCAGGTACGGGGCCGTCGGCTGGACCGAGGGCGCCATTCCGCTCCGCGACCGGATCTCGGTCAGCCTCTCCGCGGTGGGCTCGTCGAGATCGGTCACTTCGCGGCCTGGTGCAGGTAGGCGCGGGCGAACCCGTCGAGGTCGCCGTCGAGCACCCGCGCGACATCCCCGACCTCGTACCCGGTCCGGTGGTCCTTGACCATCGAGTACGGGTGTAGGACGTAGGAGCGGATCTGGGAGCCGAAGTTCACGTCCTGGGCCTCCCCCTTCTCCCGCGAGATCTCCTCGCGGCGCCTGCGCTCCTCGAGCTCGAGCAGCTTCGACCGCAGCATCGTCATCGCCTCGGCCTTGTTCGAGGACTGCGAGCGCTCGTTCTGGCACTGGACGACGATCCCGGTCGGCTTGTGCGTGATCCGCACCGCCGAGTCGGTCTTGTTCACGTGCTGGCCACCGGCGCCGCTGGCGCGGTACGTGTCGATCTGGAGGTCGTCGTCGTCGATCTCCACCTCGTCGATCGCGTCGACGACCGGCGAGACCTCGACGCCGGCGAAGCTGGTCTGGCGGCGGTGCGCGGCGTCGAACGGCGACAGGCGGACGAGCCGGTGCACGCCCTTCTCGCTGCCGTAGAGCCCGTAGGCATTCTCGCCCTTGACGAGCACGGTCGCGGACTTGATCCCGGCCTCCTCCCCCGGTGAGACCTCGAGCAGCTCGGCCTGGAAGCCCCGCTTCTCGGCCCAGCGCATCTCCATCCGCAGCACCATCTCCGCCCAGTCCTGGGCGTCGGTCCCGCCGGCGCCGGCGTTGATTGTCACGAGCGCGTCGCCCGAGTCGTAGCTGCCCGAGAACAGACGCTGCTCCTCGAGCTCCTCGAGGCGCTCCTGGACGGTGCGGATCTGGTCCTCGAGTTCGCGGGAAATCTCGGGGTCCTCCTCGGCGAGCTCGGCCAACGGCTCG
>DATKFF010000144.1:0-2009 GCA_035511595.1 Solirubrobacteraceae bacterium
GACATGCCGTACAGCGGGGCGAGCACCGAGTACTGGGCGTGGGTGAGGCCAAGCGGCGCGAGCGCCCGGTCCATCGCGGCGCGCCAGCGCATCGACACCCGCCAGACGAGGAACCCCACGTTCCCGCGAACCTCTGTCTCCGTGCCGCCGCTCACGGCACATACCTTACATGGCAACAATCGAAGTCGCCCAGGGCGGACGTCGCCGGAATGTCGGACCCCCAACGTAGAGTTGCAGTCGTGGGCGGTCACGACGAGACGGGCTGCCGGAAGAGCGAAGAGACCCAGGGGGTGGCGTCATGCGTCCGGTAACCGACCTGCTGCGGAAGGTGGCGCCCTTCGAGGTTGTCACCGAGATGACGCCCGCCGGTGACCAGCCGACCGCGATCGCCGAGATCGCCGAGCGGATCCGAGACGGGGAGAAGGACACGGTCCTGCTCGGCGCGACCGGCACCGGCAAGACGGCGACGGTCGCGTGGGTGGCCGAGCAGCTCCAGCGGCCGGTGCTGGTCATGCTGCCCAACAAGACCCTCGCCGCCCAGTTCGCCAACGAGCTGCGCGAGATGTTGCCGAATAACGCGGTCGAGTACTTCGTCTCCTACTACGACTACTACCAGCCCGAGGCGTACATCCCGCAGACCGACACCTACATCGAGAAGGACTCCTCGATCAACGACGAGGTCGAGCGGCTGCGGCACTCCGCCACCAACAGCCTGCTGACCAGGCGGGACACGATCGTCGTAGCCTCCGTCTCCTGCATCTACGGCCTGGGCACCCCGCAGGAGTACGTCGACCGCATGCTGAAGGTCAAGCTCGGCGACACCATGGAGCGCGACCAGCTGCTGCGCAAGCTGGTCGGCATGCAGTACAGCCGCAACGACATCGCGTTCACCCGCGGCACGTTCCGGGTCCGCGGCGACACCATCGAGATCATCCCGCAGTACGAAGAGCTCGCGGTGCGGATCGAGATGTTCGGCGACGAGATCGAGCGGCTGTCCACCCTGCACCCGCTGACCGGCGAGGTAGTCAGCGAGGACGAGGAACTCTACGTCTTCCCCGCGACCCACTACGTCGCGGGCGAAGAGCGGATGGAACGCGCCATCGCCGGCATCGAGGTCGAGCTCGCCGAGCGGCTCGCCGAGCTGGAGCGCCAGGGCAAGCTGCTTGAAGCGCAGCGGCTGCGGATGCGCACGACCTACGACATCGAGATGATGCGCCAGGTCGGCAGCTGCTCAGGCATCGAGAACTACTCGCGGCACATCGACGGCCGCGGGCCTGGCACCCCGCCCAACACGCTGCTCGACTACTTCCCCGAGGACTTCGTGCTCGTCATCGACGAGTCGCACCAGACCGTGCCGCAGATCGGCGCCATGTACGAGGGCGACATGTCCCGCAAGCGGATGCTGGTGGATCACGGCTTCCGGCTGCCAAGCGCCGCCGATAACCGCCCGCTGACCTGGGATGAGTTCAGCGAGCGAATCGGCCAGACGATCTACCTGTCGGCTACGCCCGGCCGGTACGAGCTGCAGCGCGTCGGCGGCGACGTCGTCGAGCAGGTCATCAGGCCCACCGGCCTGGTCGACCCGCAGGTCATCATCAAGCCGACCCGGGGCCAGATCGACGACCTCCTCGAGGAGATCAGGCTGCGGACCGGCCGCAACGAGCGGGTCCTCGTCACCACGCTCACCAAGAAGATGTCAGAGGACCTCACCGACTACCTGCTTGAGAGCGGCGTCCGGGCCAGGTACCTGCACAGCGAGGTCGACACGCTGCGCAGGATCGAGCTGCTGCGCGAGCTGCGGCTCGGCGAGTACGACGTGCTTGTCGGCATCAACCTGCTCCGTGAGGGCCTTGACCTGCCCGAGGTGTCCCTGGTCGCGATACTCGACGCGGACAAGGAAGGCTTCCTCCGCTCGCCGACGAGCCTGATCCAGACGATCGGCCGCGCGGCGCGGAACATCAACGGCGAGGTCCACATGTACGCCGACAAGGTCACGAACGCCATGCAGC
>DATKFF010000145.1:0-3064 GCA_035511595.1 Solirubrobacteraceae bacterium
GACACCGAGGGTGGGACGAAGACCCTCGCCGATCTGTTCGACGGGCGCTCCCAACTGCTCGTGTACCACTTCATGTTCGGGCCCTCGTGGACCGGCGGATGCCCGGTCTGCTCGTCGATCGCGGACACGCTGTCCCCCCAGGCCCCCCACCTCAACGCTCGGGACACGACCTTGCTGCTCGCCTCCCGGGCGCCGCTCGAGAAGCTCCTTGCCTACCGGGAGCGGATGGGCTGGAGCATCGAGTGGATCTCGAGCGGCGGCAACGACTTCAACCGCGACCTCGGCTTCCTTTACACCCTGGAGGAACTGAAGCCGTTTCTCGAGGGCGACATCCCGAGTACGGTCGAGCAGAACGCGCGCATGTGCGGGACCGACGCCGGTGCCTACGTGTCCGAAGGCCCCGGGCTGAGCGCGTACGCGCTTTCGGACGGGACCGTCTATCGGACCTACGTCACCACGAATCGCGGTCTCGAGGTCGCGATGGCCTACTACGGGCTGCTCGATCGGACTGCAAAGGGTCGCGACGAGAGCGCCACCGAGCCGCTTTGGGTCCGCCGCCATGACGAGTACTAGCGGCTCCCGTCGGCGAGGACGTCGCGCAACTTGCGCGCGAACGCCTCGGGTTGACCCGGGTACCCGGAGTCCGCGCCGAGGAAGCCGCCGTGGTGGCTCGGGAACACGGTTGGGAGCTGACCAACCAGGTCGGCGGTGGCGACGGCCGCCCGCCCCGTGAACATGCCCTCGGACTCCTCGCCCACTGCGATTACGACGCGCGTCGCCGTTGCGGCCAGGGCGTGGACATCCGGGCAATAGCCGCTGACCGCCCAGGACCGGTCCGACAGCAGCGGGTCGTCGCGCGAGCCGTCGTCGTCGGTCGGCATCCCGAACGCGGCGGGATCGGGCGCCGGCTGGGCGAAGTAGTCGTCGGTGAACTCGCCTCGCCAGGAGGTCATCGCGATGAAGGCCGCCAGGCCAGCGTTGCTTCCGTTGGCCTCGTACACGTCGCGAACCGCCGCGCGGGCGCGCTCGGCGGCCGCCGCGTCGGGGAGTACCTGGATGAGCGGCGGCTCGTGCGCCACGAGCGTGACTACGTCGTCGGGATACATCGCCACCAGCGCAATCGCCGTCGCCGCGCCCCCGCTGCTCGCGAACATGTCCACCGGACCGGCTCCGAGCGCCTCTATCACCGCGTGCAGATCGCCCGCCTGGACCACCGGCGAGTGGTCTACGCGGCCGTCCCTGCGAGTGCTGCGGCCGAGCCCGCGCGGGTCATACGTAACCACCGTGCGGTCGGAAAAGTGCGAGGCCAGAGCATTGAAGCCACGAGCGGTCATAGGCTGGCCGACCATGAACAGCGGCGGACGTCCGTCGGCGGTGGGCAGCGGGCCGCGGACGTCATACGCGATGTCCGCCCCGGCCGTCTCGAGTATGTGCGTTTGTATCGTCGTCATGGCAGTCACGCGGCCGCAACCGCGGGCCGATAGACGCGCAGGGCAGCGCCGCCCCACGCGAGCATGTCCTTGCCCGGCTCTCGTTTGAGCAGCGCTATCTCCTCGTACGCGGTGCGCATGACAACTCCTACTCGCTGGTCAGTTCAGCATCCGTCGGGTGTCATGACTGAGTGGGCGTCAGGAATTCATCGGTCGGTTACTCCGAGAGCAGCCCGATCTCGTCAGCCCGTGAAGGGCCGGATACAGCCGTGCGAGAAAGGTCCGGCAACCAGCTGGGGCTCGTACTCCGGCTTGACAGCGAGGAGGAGGCCCGACACAGTCCCTCACGTGGTCGCGCTCACGAGGGAGGCAGGCGACAAGGTCGCGGAAGCCGACCTCGCTGCACGCCAGCAGCTGCTCGGCCCGCTGCTCGAGCGCGTCGACGCGCTCGCCGAGGAAGGAGCGGCAGCGATACGGTCCGAGCTGCCCGCCTACGCCTCGCAAGGCGAGCAGTTCCGCGCCGACGTGCTCGACCAGGTGCGGCGCAACTACACATCGGTCCTGACGGCGCTGATCGAGGGACGCGCGCTGACCGCCGATGACGTCGCGTATCAGCGGGCGGCGGCGATGCGGCGAGCGCGGGCCGGCGTCGCGCTCGAGGACTACCTCAGGGGATACCGCGTCGGCCACCAGGTGATGTGGGAGGCGATCGTGGAGAGCGCGCGGGCGGGGCCGGCCGAAGAGCACCTGACCGTCGGTTTCGCCTCTCAGCTGTTGCGCCACGTCGACTACGCCGCGACGAACGCGGCGCAGTCCTACGTCGAGTTCCGGCAATACGGATTGGCCGACGCCGACCGCGAGCGGCGCGACCTCCTCGAGCACCTGCTCGAGGGCCGGCTGCCCGAGCAGGGCGCCCTCGCCGCAGCGGCCCAGCGTTATGGGCTGGGCGCGACGACGCCGGCACTCGTCGCCGTCGCGGTGTCACGCGGAACGGCGGGAGACGACGCGCCGACGCTGGCCGGTGCCTCGCTGGCCCACGCCGGGCTGCAGCAGGCAACCTCGCTCGTGGTCATCCGGCAGTCCGAGATCGTTGCCGTCATGGCACTCGGCCGCGACCACGATCCCGACGAGGTCATCGTGCGGGTGGTGGCCGCTCAGAAGAGATTGGGCGCAAGCGGTACGCCGATGGCAATCGGCGTCAGCACAATCGCCGCGGGCGTCGGTGACCTGCCGCAGGCGTACCAGGAGGCGTCGGTCGCGGTCCGGTTCGTCGCCACGGATGGCGTGGCGGCCCTCTCTCGCCTGTCGCCGTTCGAGTACATGGCGCTGACCGCGGACACGACGGCACGTCGCATGGTCGACACAGGCCTGGTCGAGTTCCTGCGCGACGACCGCTCCCGGGGCGGCGCGCTGGTCGCGACCGTGCGGGCCTACGCCGAGACGGACATGCGGCTCAAGGAGACCGCGGCGCGGCTGCATGTCCACCCGAACACCGCCAAGTACCGCTTGAACCGAATCGAGGAGCTCACTGGACTCGACCCGCGCGGGTTCACCGACCTCCACGCGCTGCTCGTCGCGATCGCCCTCGACGACGCGCGTCCTAGCGACTAGGAACGCCCGATCCCGCGAGGACC
>DATKFF010000146.1:0-2156 GCA_035511595.1 Solirubrobacteraceae bacterium
GGCCTGTACAAGACGTCCGAACCGTCCGGAAACACGAGCGCGAGCGGTCGGCGCTCCGCGACGGCCGCGTGCACGAGCTTGGCGGCGTCCGTTGAATCAGACGGGATCAGAACCGTTCGATCCGGGTAGCGCTCATCGGCGCCCGGCTCGTCGACCATCCGGCCCAAGAGCTCGAATGCGGCGTCGGTTGCCGGGGTGTTGCTGCTGCGGCCTAGGTTTTCCATGGCTCAACGATCGCCTCCCAATGGTCTTTCAAATGCCGGATCGCTGCCGGAATAGCCGCGCGGGCCGGTCCTGGATGAAACACCTCAGCAGACTGCTTGCCCTCTGTCGGAGTGTAACGGTGCATGTGGTGGCTTCCTTGATGGTTGTCGAACACGCGCACCTCCCGCCAGCCCCGCGGCGTCCTTACGAGCAGGACTACCGAGTAGCGCTCGATCGGGCGTCCGGAGGAGCTGTACCGGATCACAACATCCTCGGCGACGCCGATATCCACTGAGCGTTCGTAGGGCATGGCGGGAGGCTCGCAGGACGCCTCGTCAGACCGCGGAGATGAGCTCGAGAGCGCGTGTCTTCGCGGCGCCGCCGTCGACCGTGCGGGCGAAGCGCTCAGTTCCGGCCTTGATCGGGCGCAGCCAGTCGGCGTGCTCGGCGATCGCGTTCACCGCCGACCACTTGCTGTGCGGCGCGTTGCCCTGCGTCGGGCCGTGCATGAACAGCTCGGTGATCCGCTCCTTCACCTGCTCCCGCGAGCGCGCCGTGCGAGTCGTCGCCGTCGCGCCGGGACCGCTCGGGTACAGCTCGTCCAGCACCCGCTTCAGCTGCGCCTCGGTGCAGCGCTCAGAGGCGAGCTCGTCGCCCGTCCGCTTGAACTGCTCGTAGTAGTCGATCGAGAGCTCCAGAACCCGCCGCGCCTCGTGGACGCGCTCCGCGATCGCCTCCGTGTGACGGATCGCGAAACGCTGCTTCGCGCGCTGCAGCCCCCAGTTGAGCGTGTTCTGGCAGACCACGCGCACGGGGGTGGTCGCCGCCACGAGCGCGGTCGAGCCGTCATGGCTGTTCATCAGCAGCACGAAGGGGCGTACCTCATCGCCGCCGACCTCGACGTGCTCGGGCAGCCGCGCGAGCACCCAAACGCGGCGGCCGCCATGCAGGCTGCCGGCCGTCTCGAAATGCATCGCGCTGCCGAGCAGCTGGTCGACGAACGTGAACGCCTCGAGGTTCTGCACGATCCGGTAGCGCTCGCCCACGATGCCGAGCACTGCGCCGGTGTCCTCGCGGACCGTCGCGGAGTAGCCCTCGACGGGCTCTCCTGTGGCGAGCGCAAGCGGTGCCTTTTCGACGCGCCAGCTCAAGCGCGCGGCCTCGATCGCCTCCGCGACGCTGCGTGGATGGCGGTCGAGCACCTCGCCCAGGCCGTGCCAGGGAACCTGGCGCACGGAGAACATGTGGTCGTCTGTCGTCAGGCCGTGTGACATCACGCACCCTCCTCGCCGAGCGACAGCGCCGGACGGAGGACGTCGAGCGGGCGGAACTCGCCGTCGGCGGCGAGCAACGGCTGCCGCCGGTGGGCGCAGCGCAGGGCCTCGACCAGGGTGCCGATGCAGACGACGCGGATCGGTGTCCTCGCCACCTCCAGCACGCCCGAGCCGTCGTGGGCGTTCGTCAGCAGCACGTAGGGCTCCGGCGTAGTGCCGCGGCCGCGTGCCGGCGGGCGCGCCTGCGCCCAGATCCTGCGGCCGCCGCAGAAAGTACCGGCGGTCTCGAAGCGTGCGGCGCCGCCGAGCAGCTCGTCGAGGGCGGAGAAGGCTTCGCCGTTCTGGACGATCGGGTGGCGGGCTTCGACCACGCCGAGGAGATCGCCGGTGTCCTCCCGCACCGTTGCCCACTGGCGATCGGCGAAGGCGAGCGGGGTTTCTTCCACGCACCAGCCGGCGCGCGCTGAGGTGGTCGCCTCGGCGGTGTTCGCCGGGGAGGCCGCCAACACGGCGCCGAGGCCGTGCCACGGCAGCTCTCCGACCGAGAACATGTAGTCAGTCGATGTCAGTCCATGGGACATACAGATGCTCCTTGGCTCGTGGCCCCGCCGTGCGCGGAGCCGGGAAAGGTCCGGCCGCACCCCCGTAAGGGGGTGCAAAAATGGCGGGCCGGCCGGC
>DATKFF010000147.1:0-3551 GCA_035511595.1 Solirubrobacteraceae bacterium
CATCGGCCTGAACGTCGCCGTGCGCGACGCGGACCTGCCGCTCGAGCTGCAAGGCCGGGCGGGCACGCTCGGCCTGTCGGTCGAGGCCGTCGAACCGACGCTGTCCCGGCTCCTCGAGACACTCGAGCGGTGGGTGCTGGCGCCGCCGGACGCCGTCCTGGAGGTGCTTCGCGACCGCGACGCGCTGCTTGGCAGGGAGGTCCGCTGGGCGGGTGGCGCCGGCGAGGCCGCCGGGGTCGACGGCGACGGGCGCCTGGTGGTCGCCACGGGCGGCGGCCAGGTGACGCTCGAGGCCGGGGAGGTCCACCTTGGATGAGGACGCGGTGAACGCCGGCGCGCAGTCTGCGCGGAAGCGCCACGCGCTCGAGCTGTTCTCGGACCTGCCGTCGCGGTATGACCGGATGGGTGCGGTCATGAGCTTCGGACAGGACCCGCGCTGGCGCCGAGCGCTGGTGGACGTGATCGACCCGAAGCCGGGCGAGCGCGTGCTCGACGTCGCGACGGGCACTGGGATGGTGGCGTTCGCACTCGCTGGCCGCGGCTGCGATGTGGTTGGGCTTGACCAGAGCGAGCGGATGCTCGGTGGCGCGAGGGCCAAGCTGAAGGCCCGTCCCGAACTCGCCGGCCGGGTCAGCTTCATCCAGGGCGAGGCGGAGCGGCTCCCGTTCGCAGACGGCGAGTTCGACGCCCTCAGCTTCACCTACCTGCTCCGCTACGTCGATGACCGCCGCGCGACGATGGCCGAGCTCGCTCGCGTGGTGAGGCCAGGCGGGAGGATCGGGATGCTCGAGTTCGGGGTCCCGGGATCACCGCCCTTGCGCGCGCTGTGGCGCGCCTACACCCGCGCCGGCTTGCCGGCGCTTGGGCGGCTGGCGTCGCCGGCGTGGTTCGACGTCGGCCGCTTCCTCGGGCCGAACATCGAGGAGTTCTACGCGCGTGAGCCGGATCTGCCCGACCTCTGGCGACGTTCGGGGATCGACCACGTGCGGGAGCGGCGGATGAGCTTCGGCGCCGGAGTCGTCGTCTCGGGAATCCGGGGCAGGCCCGCGTGACGGCGGCGCCGCGCGAATCGAGTCTCGCCTCACGCCCGGCGTTCTACGCCCTGCGCCGCGGGGGCTGGCGCGACCTCGTCACGCTCCTGCACCCTCCCTATACGGCCTGGCACCTGAGCTACGTCGTGATCGGGGCGGCCGCTGCCCCAGGGGCGCTCCGCGCCGATCGGCTCGGTGCGGCGCTCGGCGCGTTCCTGCTGGCGGTCGGCGTGAGCGCGCACGCGCTCGACGAGCTGAACGGCCGACCGCTGCGCACGCGCCTAAGTGACGGGGTCCTGATCGCCCTGGCCGCCGTGTCGCTGCTGGGGGCGCTCGCGATCGGGATCGTGGGGATCGTCGTCGTCTCGCCGCTGCTCGTGCCGCTCGTCGTCGTCGGGGGTCTGCTCGTACCGGCCTACAACCTCGAGCTGGCCGGGGGACGCGTCCACTCCGACCAGTGGTTCGCGCTGGCGTGGGGAGCGTTCCCCGCGTTCACGGGCTACTTCTCGCAGACGCTGACGATCCGGCCTGCGGGCGTGCTCGTCGCGCTCGGCTGCTATCTCGTGAGCCTCGCGCAGCGGCGACTCAGCACGCCCGTCCGCGAGCTCCGCCGTCGCACGGCCGCGGTCTCAGGCGAGCAGCGGCTCGACGACGGAACGGTCATCGAGCTCGACGCGGCGCGGATCGCGGCGCCGCTCGAGGGCGCGCTGTCCGTGCTCTGGCTGGCGATGGTGCTGCTGGCGGTCGGACTAGTTGTCGGCCGTCTTTGACGCCCGTCCGGAGGAGGACGAGAGCTCCTCGACGTCGTCGAGCTCGCGATCGTCGTCGTCCGAGTCATCGTCGTCGTCTCGCTCGTCGCGGTCGTCCTCGTCTTCGTCTTCGTCCTCGTCCTCATCCGGGTCGTCGAACTCGGCCGTGACGGCCTGCGGCTCGAGCGCCGCGTCGTTCTCGACCTCGACCTCGAGCCCCTGATCGGCCTCGGCTTCGAGCGCCGCGGTCTCGACCGCGCCGTTCCGGCGCTGGGCGGCGGCCGCCCCGGGCGCCGGGGCCTTACGCTTGCGGCGGCTCTTGCCGCGCCGGCCCTTGGGGAAGTTGCGCAGCAGCTCACGGGCGAGCGCGGCGGGCTTGCGCGCCATCCGCGTGCGTGCCCCGCGGAGCGCCTCCTCGGCCTCGGGCGTATGTGCCAGGGCGGCGGCGAGCAGCGCCGCCGACAACCGGCGGTCCTCCTTGCGCGCGGCGTGGACCAGGCGGCGCGCGTTGCGCGCATGGGCGGCGCCGCTCGAGTTGACGAGCAGCCCCAGCAGGCGCTTGGTCTCCGGCCAGCGCTGCACGGCGTACTCCTCGTGTACCTCACGCGTGTATTCGGCCATCCGCCAGATCCACGCGTTGGCCTGATCTCGGCGCCCGATCCGCCGCTCGGCGAGCGCCTGGAGCATGATCTTGACGCCTTCGCGCCGCTCGTCACGCGGCCAGCCGGCCATGATGTCGATGGAGGTGTCGAACGCCTCGGCGTCGCGGCTCGAAGCGATCTCCTGGAGCGCACGCAGCCGCAGCTGGGGGTTGCGGTTGCGCTGCACAGCCGTCAGCAGAAAGCGGCGCTTGAGCTCGCCCTGGCGGTCGAAGTGCAGCATCGCCTTGGCCCGGCGCCAGCCGTTCGGCGCGACGCGGGCGCCGGCGAGGGCCGCCCACACGTGCTGCTCGCCGTAGTCGAGGTGCTCGACCGCGATCCGCCACAGCTCGCGCTCGAATACCTGTGCGCGCCGCTCGGGATCGGGGGTCACCGGCAGCACACGACGCTCGACGCGAACCCGCCGGCCGCGGCCGCGCCGGACCGGCCCGACGACGATCGCCCCACCCCGGTAGACGTCGCGGTCGAGCAGCGAATGCAGCGTCACGACCGGATCGTCGTGCTTGGTCGCGGGGTGCACGAATTCGATCACGATCCCCGCCTCCTTGCCGGGATGGCGGCGAGTGACGCGGCCGACGCGCTGCTGGTACACGCGCTTTGAGGCGGTCGGCGCGAGATGCATGCAGAGCGTCGCGCGCGGACTGTTCCAGCCTTCGGCGAGCAGCATCGCGTTGACCAGCACGTCGACCTTGCCGGATTCGTAGTCGGCGAGGATCCGCGCCAGCTGCCGCTTGGGCGTCTCCCCGGAGACGGCCTGGGCGTTGATCCCGACGTCGCGGAACGATGCGGCGACGTTGTAAGCGTGGCGGACGCCGGCGGCGTAGACGATCCCCGGGATCCCATTGAAACGGGTCTTGTAGAGGTCCGCGACGGCCATGTTGAACGGCGTCTGGTCCAGCAGTTCGGCCAGCATCTCCTGGTCGAACTCGGTGTCCACCTCACCGCGGCGCAGCGGCACCTTGGCGATCGTGCGCACACCCGGGCCGGGCGGGATCCGCACGCACCGCAGCGGCGCGATCACCCCTCGCCGGGCGGCCTGAGCGAGGTCGAAGCGCGAGGTCTGGGTCGGGAACAGGTCGGTGACGTGGCGCGCGATCAGCGCACCGGTGGCG
>DATKFF010000148.1:0-2689 GCA_035511595.1 Solirubrobacteraceae bacterium
CGTCGAGCGCGCCGAACGGCTGGCGGCCGAGGACTCGTGGGGAGACACTGAGGACTACGACCAGGACGACGCCGGCGAGGACCTGTTCGACCCCTACGACGAGGACGATTTCAAGGCGCTCGTGCGCTCGGCGGTCGACGACCTGCCACTGGAGTTCCACAGGGCGCTCGAGCACGTCGCCGTCGTCGTCTCGGAGACGGGCCGTCGACGCGGCCTGTACGGCCTGTACGAGGGCGGCACCGTCTCACGCGACTACTTCCACGACCGGATCGTGATCTTCCGCGACTCGCTGCTGCGTGACTTCGGCCACGACCCGGAGCTGCTCAAGGCGCAGGTCACCAGGACCGTCCGTCACGAGCTCGCCCACCATCTCGGGTGGGACGAGAAGGGCGTCCGAGGGCTGGGCCTATAACGCAGCTCGGAGGGCCGCCGCGATGATGATCGTGATGACTCCGCAGGCGACCGCGGACGAGGTCGACGCGGTCAAGGCCAGGCTCGAGTCGATCGGTCATCTCCACGTGCTCGTGATGCCGGGTGAGCTGACGACGGCGATCGGGGCGATCGGCGACCCCGAGGGCGTCGCGGAGCTGGGGATCGAGGGGATGCCGGGCGTCGACCGGGTCGTCCCGATCTCCCGCCCGTACAAGCTGGCTTCCTCCGAGCTCGCGCACGACGAGCCGACGATCCTGCAGATCGACGGCCGCACGGTCGGCGGCGGCCAGACGTTCTGCCTGATCGCCGGGCCGTGCACCGTCGAATCGCGTGAGCAGACGCTGTCGGTAGCCCGTGCGGTCGCGGACGCCGGCGCCTCAATGCTGCGTGGCGGCGCGTTCAAGCCGCGGACCTCGCCGTTCGCGTTCAAGGGGCTCGGAATCGAGGGCCTCGAGATCCTGGCCGAAGCACGGGCCGAGACTGGCCTTCCGGTCGTCACCGAGCTGCTTGACCCCCAATACGCTGAGGCCGTCGGTGCGTGTGCGGACGTTGTCCAGATCGGCGCTCGCAACATGCAGAACTACGCGCTGCTGGAGGTCGCGGGTCAGCTTGGCAAGCCGGTGCTGATCAAGCGCGGCCTGTCCTCGACCGTGGAGGAGCTGCTGATGGCCGCTGACTATGTGCTGAAGGAGGGAAACGAGGCGGTGATCCTGTGCGAGCGGGGGATCCGAACATTTGAAAACGCCACGCGCTTCACGCTCGACCTGAGCGCGGTCCCGTGGCTGAAGCTGCACACGCACCTGCCGGTGATCGTCGACCCGAGCCACGCCTCCGGCGACCGGCGCCTGGTCGGGCCGCTGTCGCGGGCCGCCGCGGCGGTCGGCGCTGACGGGTTGCTGGTCGAGGTCGCCCCCGACCCGGAGACCGCGCTTTGCGACGGGCCCCAGCAACTTGCGGCCGATGACTTCGCCGCCTACGCGGCCGACGTGGCGGCCCACGCGGCGCTGACGGGCAAGCGCCTCGCGTAGTGGGCGCGTAGTGGGCGGCCCCAGCAGCGGCGATCGGCGATGGCGACGAGATGACACACCCCCTCGCTCGACCAGGGCCGCGTCATCTCGCCGCCGACAGTTGGCGACGACACGACGCACCCCTCCGAGCGCCGCGGGGGTGTGTCATGCCATCGCCATTAACCCCCGCCGCGCGTGTCTTTCCCGCGGCACGTATCGGCTCACCTCGAGTGGGCACGCTCGCGCGACGCGAGATACCTACGACGCCGTAGCATTGCTCGCGCCACCGAAGCCTGAAAAGAGGAGTCTTAGATGCCTGAAGCCGTAATCGTCGACGCCATCCGCACCCCGATCGGGCGTGCGGTGAAGGGGTCGCTGAAGTCCGTCCGCGCCGACGAGCTCGCCGCGACTCCGATCCGCGCGCTGATCGAGCGCAACCCCGACGTCAACTTCTCGGAGACGGTCGACGTGATGATGGGCTCGGCCTCGGGCATCGGCGAGCAGGGCTACAACGTCGGCCGCAACGCGGCGCTGCTGGCGGGTCTCGACCACCACGTGCCCGGATGCACGGTGAATCGCTTCTGCGCCTCGTCGCTGCAGACGATCCGGATGGCCTTCCACGCGGTCAAGGCGGGAGAGGGCGACCAGTACATCTCGGCGGGGATCGAAGCGGTCTCTCGGGCGGGGCTCGGCGCGGGCATGATGGAGGAGGCCAAGCACCCGAAGCTGAACGGCTCGGAGGGCTCGCTTTACGACGTCTACATCCCGATGGGGATGACCGCGGAGAACGTCGCCGACCGTTGCAACGTGACGCGTGAGCAGCAGGACGAGTGGGCCGTGATCTCGCAGAACCGCGCCGTCGAGGCGCGCGACTCGGGTCATTTCGACGCCGAAATCGTTGGCGTGACCGTGCCCGCGCACACCGACACCGACAAGGAGGGCAACGAGATCGACGTCGCGGAGACGTTGGTCGACAAGGACGACGGCCCTCGCCCCGGCACCACGATGGAGGTGCTGGGTCAGCTGAAGCCGGCGTTCAGGCCCGACGGCACCGTGACGGCCGGTAACTCGTGCCCGCTCAACGACGGCGCCGCGGCCGTGCTGATCATGTCCGAGGAGAAGGCCAAGAGCCTCGGCCTGAAGCCGAAGGCCCGGATCGTGGCCTCGACCGTCGCCGCGATCCGTCCGGAGATCATGGGCCTCGGGCCGATCCCGGCGATCCAGGCGCTGCTGAAGGAGACCGGCATGTC
>DATKFF010000149.1:0-2889 GCA_035511595.1 Solirubrobacteraceae bacterium
CGACGTCGAGCCGGCTGCCACAGACAAGATCCAATCGGGACTCGAGGCGGCCGGCCTGATCAGCGAGCCGTCATCCGGGTGGGTGGGGCTCACGGCGTGCTCCGGTTACGGGCGCTGCGACCAGGCCCTTGCCGACCTCTCCGGCGCGCTCGACGCACGGGCTCGCAGCCGTCAGCCAGTCGCGCCGGCCGAGCACTGGACGGCGTGCGAGCGCCGCTGTGGCGAGCGCGCCGATCAGCCGATCGCGGTGGCGGCAAGCGAGCGGAGCATCTCCGTGCGGACCGGCGAGACCGCGCTCGTCGCCGGCTCGCTCGATGGCGCACTCGTCGCGCTGGACAGCCGGCGATGAGATCTGTGCTGCGATCGTTCACCGGCCGCGAGCGCGTGACCTTGTCCGGCATCGCCCTGACGATCGTCGCTCTGAACCTGCTCGGATGGGGAACGTTTCTGGTCGCAGTCCTGCCCCAGCATCTTCACTACCGGGGCCTCGGCGTCGGCCTTGGCGTCGCCTTCACGGCCTGGACACTTGGAGCTCGCCACGCCTTCGACGCCGACCACATCGCGGCGATCGACAACTGCACGCGCAAGCTGATCGCCGACGGCAGGCGACCGCTCGCCAGCGGCTTCGTGTTCGCGCTCGGGCATTCGAGCGTCGTGATGCTCGCCGGGGTCGGGATCACGGTTGCCGCCAAAGCGGTATTCAACGCCGCCGTCAGGCCGAGCTCGGGGTGGGCGGCCACGGGGAGCGTTGCGGGGACGCTGATGTCGGCGGCGTTCCTATGGCTGATCGCGGCGCTCAATTTCGTCGTGCTGATCGGCATCCTCCGCGTGTTCCGAAACATGCGGCGCGGCGTGTACGACGAGGCCGAGCTCGAAGCGCAGCTTCAGTCGCGCGGGCTGATGAACCGGTTCTTCGCACGGTGGATGCGCTCGATCAACCGCACCTGGCACATGTTCCCGCTCGGCTGCGCGTTCGGAATCGGGTTCGACACCGCCAGCGAGGTCCTGCTGCTCGCCGGCACCGCGGCCGCGGCTACGCAGGGTCTGCCGTGGTACGCGGTGCTTACGCTGCCGCTCCTGTTCGCCGGCGGCATGACCCTGCTGGACACCGGTGATGGTCTGCTGATGAACAGCGCCTACGCGTGGGCCTTCTCCCGGCCGGTGCGCAAGGTCTATTACAACCTGACGATGACGGGCCTGTCGGTCGCGGTCGCGTTCGTGATCGGGGGAATCGAGATCGCCGGGCTGCTCTCCAGCGAGCTACACCTGCACGGCTGGCTGGGCGACTCGATCGCCAACGTCGACCTCAACACGGCCGGGTTCGCGATCGTCGGGGTGTTCCTTGCCGTGTGGCTCGCGGCGGTCTCGTTCTGGCGGTTGGCGGGCGTCGAGAGTCGATGGGAGCTGGCGACCGAGAGCGAGACGCCGTGAGGATGGAGTTCGACTACATCCGCGACGGCGCCGAGATCTACAGGCGGTCATTCGCGACGATCCGGGCAGAAGCCGACCTCGACGGGCTGGACCCGATCCTGGCGAGAACCGCGGTGCGGATGATCCACGCGTGCGGAATGGTCGACCTCGTCGCCGATGCGGCGGCCTCGCCGGGGTTCGGCGGAGCGGCCACCGCCGCGCTCAGGGCCGGAGCTCCCGTCCTATGCGACACGGAGATGGTTGCCGCGGGCGTCACGCGCTCCCGCCTTCCGGCCGACAACGACGTCGTCTGCACGCTCGGCGATCCGCGGGTGCCGGCGCTCGCAGCCGACCTCGGCACGACCCGGACAGCGGCCGCGATCGAGCTCTGGCTGGACCGGCTCGAGGGCTCGCTCGTCGTGATCGGCAATGCCCCCACGGCCCTCTTCCGCCTGCTCGAGTTGGCTGCCTCCGGGGCGCCGCGGCCGGCGGCCGTGGTCGGCGTGCCGGTCGGCTTCGTCGGCGCTGCCGAGTCAAAGGAGGCGCTCGCCGGCGCGGGGGCGACTGAGTACCTGATCGTGCGCGGCCGTCGCGGCGGCAGCGCGATCGCCGCGGCCGCCGTCAACGCACTCGCGAGCGAGGCCGAATGAGCGGGCGACGAACCGGGCGGCTGTTCGGCGTTGGGGTCGGCCCGGGCGACCCCGAGCTGATGACGGTCAAGGCGCGACGGATCATCGAGACGGCAGACGTGATCGCGTATCCGGTCGCCCGCCGAGCGCGCGGCGTGGCGCGCACCGTGGCGGCGCCCTACCTGCGCTCGGACCAGATCGAGCTCGCGCTCACATATCCCTTGACGACCGAGGAGACCGACCACCCGGGCGGCTACGAGGGTGCGCTGCACGATTTCTACGGCGAGTCGGCCGCGCGGATCGCCGAGCATCTCGACGCCGGCCGGGACGTGGCGGTGCTGTGCGAGGGCGATCCCTTCTTCTACGGCTCCTATATGTACATACATGAGCGCCTGGCCGGCCTCTACGAGACCGAGGTCGTGCCGGGCGTGACGTCGTTCAGCGCTGCTGCGGCCGCGGCCGGCAGGCCGCTTGCCAAGCGCGACGACGTGCTCACGATCCTCCCGGGCACGCTTCCGCCCGAGGCGCTCGCCGCCCGTCTCCGCGGCAGCGATGCGGCGGTCGTGATGAAGCTCGGGCGGACCTTCGCGGGGGTCCGAGCCGCAGCCGGCGACGCTGAGGTGGCCGAGCGCGCGGTGTACGTGGAGCGGGCGAGCTCGCCCGAGCAGCGAATAGCGCCGCTCTTGGAGGTGGGCGGGCCGGTGCCGTACATGTCGCTGGTCCTGGTACCGACCGCGAGCAGCCGCCAGCTACGCCCCAAGCCCCACGCGCGCGCCCACAACGTCGCGCCCGCCATCAACGTCCGCAACGGCCGCAACGGCCGGCTCGTCGTCGTCGGGCTGGGCCCCGC
>DATKFF010000150.1:0-2523 GCA_035511595.1 Solirubrobacteraceae bacterium
GACACCGAGCGGACGATCAGCTTCACCGAGTCGGGGCGCGCCGACGCCGAGCGCATCGTCAGCCGACATCGCATGATCGAGCGCTTCCTGACCGATGTCGTGGGAGTCCCGTGGGACGACGTCCACGAGGAGGCCGAGCAGCTCCAGCACGCGATGACCCCGCGGTTCGAGGCCTACGTTCGGGCGTCCGTCGGCGATGCCGCCACCTGCCCCCATGGCCACCCGATTCGAGTCGGCGAGCGGATCGAGGGGGTGCCGCTGGCCGACTGCGAGCCCGGTGCGAAGGTCACGATCCTGCGGTTCGAGAACGAGGCCGAGGACCTGCTGCACTACCTCAAGCAGGCGGGCATCGAACCCGGGCTCGAGGGCGAGGTCGCGACCAACGACGGCGAAAGCGTCTCGATCAGCGCCGGCGAGGCCGCTCCGACCGTGACCGCGAGCGTCGCAGAGACCGTCTCCGTGCTCGCCGACCCGTCGCCCCCGCCCCGGACCGCGCTCCCGGAGCAGCTCGTGCTCGGGCGCGACCGCTACGGGCGCTGAGCGGCGCCCTCGGCGCTACCCGACCGCGGCTTCGAGCGCCGGACGCGGCGCCATCCAGTGGCGGATCTGCGCGTAGATCGCGGGGTGGTTGAGTAGCGCGAAGTGGTTGGCGCCGCCGACGTGCGCATAGTGCTCGACCGGGAACTGCAGACGCTGGCCGCGCTGCTGTGCCCAGGCGCTCGGCCGCAGCACGAGCAGGTCGCCGACGTTCCGCCCGGCGAGCTCGTTCGGGTCGCGTGAGACCGTCGCGCAGACGAAGTAGTGGTTGGCGCTGCGCAGGAACGGGATCTCACGGCCGGTGTTGTTCATGTACGCGTCGCAGTCCTGCTCGAGCCAGCACTCGTCGACGAGGTAGCCGTAGCGCAGGTCCTTGATCCCGGCGCTGCGGCGGTTGAGCGGGTCCGCCAGCAGCGCACGCGTCTCCGGTAGCTTCGCGAGCGCCACGCTGGCCGCGTTGGCCGCCTGCTCGAGCGGCGCACCGAGATGCGGGGCCCCGAGCGTGAACACGTGGCGGACCCTCGTCGTCCAGACTTCACCGGCGCCGTAGTAGCAGGCGCTGCGGGCGACCAGGCCGCCCATCGAGTGGCCGATCAGCGCGATCTCGGCAACGTCCACCGGCCACGCGTCCGCGATCCGCGTGAGCAGCTCAGCCAGCTCCCGGCCGTTCTCGGAGATGTGGCGGCCGGTGTTGTAGCGGACGTAGAGCGGCGTGTAGCCGAGCTCCGCCTGCAGCCGGGGGCCGTACGGGACGTGGCGCTCGCCACCGAGCATCCACGCGTCGTCGGTCTCGCACAGGCCGTGGACGAAGATCGCGAGGCGCGGGGTAGCGTGCGGGAAGGCCCGCTCGAGCTCACCGCGTGTCAGTTCGACGACACGGCCCGCCTGGCGAACGGTCGTCTTCAGCGTCAGGCCGTTGCCGCGGCGCACGAGCGTGTCGCCCCACAGGCCGTTGATCGCCCCCACGACCGCGCGCCCCACGACGGTCCGCTCGATCGATTCCGCCTCCGCGGGCTGCGCCGCGGAGAGCGCCCGCGCTCCGGCTCGCACGACCGCGCCGCTGAGTCCGGTCGCCGCCGAGTACGCGCGGGCGGCGACCTGGTCATGGACGAGCCTTGCGGGTTCGCCTCCCGGTCCCACCGCGCGCCACACGCGCTTGGCGATCCCGGTGTGCATCTGCTGGATCTGCGAGGCGAGGCCGCCGGCCGCATCCCCCGCCAGCTCCCCGAATGCCGTTATCTCCTCACGCCGCATCGACCGTCTCCATCGCAACCTCCCGATAGGCGTCGGCGAGCCGCTTGACGCCCTCCTCGATCTCCTCGGGGGTCACTCCGGAGTAAGCCAGCCGCAGGCTCGACCCGCCGCCTTCCAACACGAAGTCCGAGCCCTTCACGAACTGGACGCCGCGCTCGGCAGCGGCGGTGAACATCGCGTCGACGTCGGTGCCCCGCGGAAGCTCGAGCCACAGGAAGTAGCCGCCCTCGGGCTCGACGAACCTGGCGTCGGGGATCTCCCGCCGAAGTGCCTCGCAGAGCGTGTGGGCACGCTCGCGCAGCGCGGCCTTGACCGTCTCGATCGAGCTGTCAAGCGCGCCCGATACGCAGAACTGGTGGACGATCGCCTGCGAGACCATGCTCGGGGAGATGTAGGTGCTGGTGGCGATCTTGACGATCCGGGCGATCAGCTCGGAGGGTCCGACCAGGTAGCCGACGCGAATCCCGGGACAGACCGTCTTTGAGAACGAGGAGGCGTAAACGACCGTCTCGGGGTCCATCGAGACCATCGTCGGCAGCGGCGAGCCGACGAACCGCAGCTCGACGTACGGGTCGTCCTCGAAGATCGTGAACCCGGAGTTGCGCGCCAGCGCCAGCAGCGCCTCACGCTTGACGTGCGAGAGCGTGCAGCCGGCCGGGTTCTGGAAGTTGGGGATGATGTGCGCGAGCTTCGGCGCCGCGCCGGCCGCGAGCACGCGCTCGAGCGCGGCCA